>JAUWMJ010000012.1 GCA_030613225.1 Desulfobacterales bacterium | reverse complement strand
GCGCCATTTGTAGTGAGAATTGCAGCCATTTTTCCATGAGTGATCGGCAAAATGGAATTGGCAAAAAATTCAATATTTTTAAGCTGCCCTTCGTAATATGAGATATCTTTTTTCTTTGCACCTTCTTCAAGTTTTGTTGCCGCCACTGTTGCACGCCACAACAGCATCCACGCAAAAACCACATCTCCTGTAGCTTCCATGAATGGATGGGCAAAAGCAAAGGCATTTAAAACTTTGGGTGACATGGCAGTTTGTCCCATGTGCAAAGCCACTTCACCCAGCTTGTTTAAGGCTTCTTCCACTTTGACGGCAAGGTCTTTTACAGCTTCAACCGACTTGGCCTGTGCAATGGTCTTTTGCATTTCTCCTAAAAGATCCATAATCGGTTTCCCCCCATTCATACCCAGCTTTCTCCCCAGAAGGTCCATGGCCTGGATGCCGTTGGTTCCTTCGTAAATCAAAGTGATTCTGCAATCCCGTAAAAGCTGCTCAACAGGATATTCTTTGATATACCCATACCCGCCGTAAACCTGCACACCGTGGCTGCAAACCTCAAAAGCTTTGTCTGTAATGTACCCTTTTACTACAGGAATAAGGACATCAACAATTCCCTTGTACCTGGCTTTTTCCTCTTCGCTGTCTGAAACCGCAATCCGGTCATCGCACATCCCTATATAATAAATAAGACTGCGCATTGCTTCAACATATACCTTCATCGTCAGAAGCTGCCGTCTGACATCCGGATGTTGTATAATCGGTACTGATGGTGCGTTTTTGTCCATCATCTGTAGCAGATTTTTCCCTTGAACCCGTTCTTTTGCATAATTAACAGCATGCATATAGGAGGCACTTGCACAGCCGAACCCCTGTAACCCTACAAGAAGGCGGGCTTCGTTCATCATAATAAACATTGCACGCATCCCCTTGTTTTCTTCACCCAGCAGAGTTCCTCTGCATTTTCCTTTTCCTCCAAGGGCAAGAGAGCATGTTGAATTTCCGTGAATTCCCATTTTTTCTTCAATGCCGGTGCAGACTACATCGTTGGGTTCACCAAGACTTCCGTCATCGTTGACCCATATCTTGGGAACAACAAAAAGAGAAATTCCTTTGGTTCCATCGGGCGCCCCTTCAATTCTAGCCAGAACAGGGTGGATTATATTTTCAGCAAGGTCGTGTTCTCCCGAGGAAATAAAGATTTTGTTGCCTGTTATGGAATAGGTTCCGTCATCATTTTTAACAGCCATTGTGGTCAACGCGCCAACATCTGACCCTGCTTCAGGTTCCGTAAGAAGCATGGTTCCTGTCCATTCACCTGTATACAACTTTTTCAAAAAAAGCTCTTTTTGCTTATCTGTCCCGAATGTCTCAACAAGTTTTCCTGCACCATGGGTCAGCCCCGGATACATCATAAAAGAAAGATTTGCACCAACAAGATAATCATTAGCCGCGAGCGCAATGGATCTCGGCATCCCCTGCCCTCCCCATTCCGTGTCTTCCGGCATGGCAAGCCACTCGCCTTCCTTAAAAAGCTTATAAGCTCTGTGAAAAGATTCCGGAAGCGTTACATTTCCCTTATCAAACACAAGCCCTTCTCTGTCGCCTATTTCCTGTGTGGGAAGGATCTCCTTAATAGCCAGGTTACGAGCCTCTGATATAATCAGATCCACCGTCTTTTTATTAAATTCCGCAAACTTTTCATGCTTGCTGAGCTGCTCAACCTGTAACATTTCATGGAGGACAAAATCGACATCCCTCCTATCCGCAATTTGCTGTGCCATGGTTTATTCTCCTTGTTTGATGTTTATTAAATTTTTAAAACCACGTCTTCCCCCGCATAACGGGATCTTCGATGGGCGTGGTCAGAGATAATTGGCTCTGCCTGGGTAAATCTCAAAGAGTGTCTGAAGAGTGACTAAAGTGAACTAAAGTGTCTAAAGTGCCTAAAGTTAAGGAATTCTGTCTATTTTATTTTTATAAAAAGATGGAGCCGAGCGACACCACAACTTTAGTCACTTTAGTCACTTTAGGCACTTTAGTCACTTCAGGCACTTTACACTTTATATATCCGACAGCCCTTTCGAGGATAAATCAATGCCACGTCCTTCGGACATGGATTCTTTACTGCCGATTCCCCTGATGAAAAGTTCAACAAGTGGATCAGCCATGGAAACCAGGTCGTATTTTCCATCTGAATGCAACCAGGTGTTTATAACCTCGTCAACAGAGCCTATGATAAAGCGCTTAACCAGACTCACATAAAGATCTTTTCTAATACTCCCTTCCTGCTGCCCCTGTTCAACAATTTCAGAAATAATATCAAGATACATCTTGGACATTTCTTTTATTTTATCTTCAGCAAGCCTGCTGCTCTGATGGGTTTCGGCCTGGTAAAGAACTGCCATATCCCTGTCACGCTGAAATACCTCAAGGTGATGGCGAATAAGATTAATGAGTTTATCTTTTGCGTTTTTTCCCTTTTCGACCTCTTTCCTGAATCGCTTAAACACCTGCCCGGTCTTGTAGCTGAAGAACTGTACCAGAATGTCATCTTTATTTTTAAAATAAAGATAGATTGTGCCGTCAGCTACACCTGCTTCTCCGGCGATTTGTGAAATGGTTGACTGATAAAAGCCCTGCTTTGCAAATACTTTAACGGCTGCCTCAAGAATACGTTCGTATTTATCATTTTTATTGTTAGTGTTAATAGTGGTCTCTCCTTTTAAAACGTAAAATCAGATTTAATCCTATGAATGAATATTCATTCAATTTATCAGAGTGACAATTCGGATGTCAAGAAGAATTAAAATTATTTCATCCATGATGCTTAAATATTTTTATATGTATAAATTACGGTAGTTATAGCCCTTTAAATAAATATAGAATATAGCTTTGCGCCTTCAGCTTCTCTTTTTGTCTAAATGAGCATGTATTCATTTCGTTATGGACCGGGGTGCTGGATGCTGGATACTCGATACTGGATGCTCGATGCTCGATGCTGGATGCTCGATGCTGGATACTCGTTACTCGATGCTCGCTGCTCGATACTGGATGCTCGATACTGGATACTCGATGCCGGATATTACGCGGTAAGCGTTCACAGGTGCTGCATATGTGCGTGCTCAGTGCGACCAGCTATAGTCTTCTGCTATGCTGGTTGCACTGAGCGCGTGCAGATGCGGTGCCTGTGAACGCTTACCACCGGCTTTTTATCTTGTGCCAGAGGATAAAGAGATGCACGGCAAGTACGGCTGTCAGAAGTCTGGGGACCCATAGCCAGAATGCATTTAGTCCGAGTGTTAAGAAAAGGGCCGGATCTTCGACCATGGCATGGTTGATTCCAATTGAGATATGAAGTTTTTCAAGCTCCTGCCTGTCAAAGTTTCCTTCTTTTACTTCTTCAACTATTACTGCCGCACCATATGCAATCCCGAATACTGCTGCAGTAATCCACAAAATGCCGACTTTTTGTTTCAGCCCCATTGCTTTTAAAACAGGACTTATCACACGGACAATATAATGAATTATGTTAAAACTTTTCATTATTCCAAGAAGAATCATAAGGGCCATTATGATAACAAACATCTTAATGCAAAGATAAAAGGAGGCAATAAACCAGTTTTTCAGTATGATCATTAATGGCTGGGTTGCTACCCTGGACATGCCTTCCGACATAACAGCCAGTGTGTCAGGTTTGAGGAACCCGGCAACAATGATCACCGTAATTACAGAGGCAGCGAGTCGGAAAAGTGTTGCCTTTAACGGATGAATACCGGATTTGGCCTGAACAATTCCCTCTTGGACGAGGTTGTGGGAGATGAGAAGAAAAACCGCAATAAGTGTCATTTGATCGCTGGTCAAAGGAAGCATTACCATGGAAGCTATGCCTCCGTAAATTCCGGTAAGCATTCCAACAAGAAGCGGAAGAGCGGCCATTGATGGGAGATTCAAAAGACTCATCACAGGCTGCAAAAGGAAATCTATTCTATCCATCCAGCCGCTGTAACTTAAAAGTGAAGTTATAAAGGAGATGGGAATAATAATCCGGAGCATCCAGACAAATCCACTCCATCCTTTTGTGATGCCGGATGTAAGCCCTTTTTTAAGCCTGTTTGGATTAGACTCCATTTATTAAAGATTTGCACCGGGACTGCAGGCAATGCAGTCAAAGATTAAAGCTTTCAGTTTCTTCCGCAGGACTTTGTAGGAAAAACAACGGCTGGCGATTTCGTAGTTTTTTTCAACCATCCTTTCACAAAGTTCCGGATTTTCGAGAATCCGTCTGGTCTGCTGAATGGCTTTTTCTGTGACGTATCCGTCAAGTTCAACTACCGAAAATCCTTTAGGCTTGATATCCATTGCATAAATCGAATACGTATTTACAACGATTGGTTTACGAAAGTAAATAGCTTCTAAAAATGCATTACCGAATCCTTCAAAGTTGGATGGATAAGTTACAAGGTCGGCGTGGGGGTATATATCTTCCAGGGTGTAAATCTTCCTGCCGTCTTTGGTTTTTCCCCTGCGTTCATTAATAATTTCAGAAACAAAAACAGTATCCACACCAAGCAGTTTTGAATATTCCTTAACCCTGTTTTGATAGTCATAACCTTCATCACCTGACGCATGTGAAATAACAAGCTTTGCTTTCATCCCCAGCCTGTGGACAAGCTCGATGGCATGTTCAATCCCTTTCCTTTGAACAACACGGGTAGGCTGTAAAATCAAAAGCTCATCATCTTCAACACCCAGAGACTGGCGAACGTCCGAGGCATATTCATCAACAGGAGGAGGCGGATTTTCAAATTCCATGACATTCGGAATAATGGTTGATGAAATGCCGGTTCTCAGGCCTAACTGATTATCAGCAGAGGAGTTTATAACTACATGTTCAATCGAGGGCAAATGGGGCGGAAAAGCCATGTTTAGATATTCCCAGACAGCGTTTGTCAGGAAATGCTTTCGTTCCCAGAAAAAATCATGATGATGTGCTATGGTCGGTATTCCGGTTTCGGAAATTACCTGTGTAAGGGCAATTCCAAGGGGAAGGTTTAGGGGAATGGTCAAGGCGTTTTCTGGAATTAAAAGCTCGATATTGTATTTTTCTATAAACTTATAAAGGTGATCCTTTATTATTATCTTTAATTCGTAAATCTTTTCTGTCGTTTTTCTGTCTCTTTTGCTGACGCCGAAACATTTTCTATAAATATCTCTTATATCCGGATGTTTAAAGTGCGCTTCTTCAACCAGATAGGAACATTCAGGTGTGCTGTCAAGCTCTCCGGCAAAATAAAAACAACTGCACCCTTCATTTTCAAAAACATCCGCCCATTTATCCGTCTCTAAAGAGACACCGTCTGTCCCTGCCAGGCGTGTTGAAATAAATCCGACATTGTGTGTTTTTCCGCAGTAACTACAGGTATGCATATTTCGCTCCTTTGAATAAATAATTTGCCTGGCTTATACACTATATCGGATAATTCGTCGAAATCTTTAGCAACTTTTATTTTAACTCAGGTTGTCAGGTTCATAGTTCACGGTTCACGGTTGGTCGACTTGTGCTCCTTATATTTACGGTGTAAACTTTTCGAGCAAATTCACGCCCGCCTGTGCAACGATAGACAGATGCCTGCCATACGTCATATCTACAAAATGCTAAATTTTCACCTGCCCGCAATGCTCTTGCTTGCTTGCGAGGCCGGCGGGTCACTCTCTAACCTTGAACCGTGAACCCTTGAACTGTGAACCTGACTTTTATTCAAACATATAAAAGCCTATAGCTTTATCACTTGGATCAGAAGAATCTAGAGAATTAAACTCAAGACCCAAGTAAAGATTGCATATTTTTCTTATTACCCCATCCTTTTTAATTAATGACCTTTGATTATCATTAAGGCGAAATTCCACGGAAAGAATATCTCCCATTTTGAAGTCTTTCTCAATATTTAGTTTGATTTTGACGCCTGCGCGGGACAGATCTTTTACGGTCATCCCACCCTTGTCTTCGTTATAATCGGGAAGAACATGCGTATATGTACCCGAAAAATTGACATCTTTCCTGAAATGTTTTCTTCTTTCCAGAACAACCTTATAGATGTGTCCGCACGGACATTTTACCTTTATCCTGACAACATGCCGGATATCCTTATACCTGGAAACATCTACACTCTTTCCTTTATTACATTGCGGGCATTCAAATACCGCCATGTTGTTTTCTGTTACAAAAACTTTTTCGGCCATTTTGATATACCTTTGAAATTGTTTTTACATTCGGAATTCAGAAGTCAGGAAGTCTGCCTTTGTGCCTTTATTTAAATTGTTTTCAGATCTTGTGGTTTTTATTTTCATTTTATTTAAAACCCGGGCTTTTCGTTCAGACACTAAATAGTGTTGTCCGGTATGTATTGGAAACCTGCTGGAAAATGCCGGTATCATCGCGGCCTTAAAATTCTTGTAATTTTTGGTTTGTATTCATTTTTCCGAGCCATCCTGTTTCCCCTTGATTTGACGAACCAGATAGAAATAAAGAAAAATAAAAAGCCGACGGCAGCCGAAAACGCAGAAGGATCTATATCAAGCAAAGGCCCCGCCTTCTGGCCGATGACTGCTCCTGCAATCATGAGCAAAATCGGAAAAACGTAAAGAAGAAACGAAGCTTTAAGCAGCGAAGCTGTTTCGATACTGATAATAATTCTGTCACCAACCTGAGCGCCCGCTTCATTTATAGCTTCCACCTCCATTTCCTCGCCATTTTCCCCTGCATTGCAGGAGCTTTTTGCCGAGCATGTTTCACAGGCGCTGGTTCTCGTAGTTTTCACCCATGCAGTTGTGGAATCAAGCTTTATTACTATGCCTCTTTCAGTTGCCAAATATCTTTACCTCTTTGGTAAGCGTTCACAGGCACCGCATCTGCACGCGCTCAGGGCAACCAGCATAGCAACAGACTATAGCTGATTGCCCTGAGCACGCACATCTGCAGCACCTTTGAACGCTTACAGAACGGAAATTGTGCGACCTTTCTCTTCCGAATGGGCGTGACCGGGTACGAAAAGAGAATCCATCTATGAAACCTGATGAAATTGAAGACCTGAGTTTTAAGATAATCGATGAAGAGGCAGGCAGGCATGATTTTCCTTCTGACAAGTGGTCTGTAGTGCGACGGATGATCCATACTACAGCCGATTTTGAATATATCCGGTCTGTGCGTTTTCATCCCGATGCCATATCCTGTGGAATAAATGCATTACGAAATGGAAAAAAGATCGTCACTGATACCAACATGGCAAGAGTGGGAATCAGAAAAAGCGATCTTGAAAGCTTCGGCACAGAAGTAAAATGTTTTATGTCTGATCCCGAAGTTGGCCGAATTGCAATAAAAACCGGGGTTACCAGGGCAAAAGCAGCAGTTGACGCAGCAATATCTGATATGGAAGACGGTATTTACGTAATAGGGAATGCTCCCACAGCCCTTTTGCGGCTTATAGAGTTGGTGAAGGATAAAAAAGCAAAACCTGCTCTGATTGTGGGGCTCCCCGTAGGCTTTGTAAATGCTGCGGAATCTAAAGCCGCACTTGTAGAAATTGATTATCCGTATATTTCAAATACTGGGAGAAAGGGCGGCTCCAATGTTGCTGCCAGTGTGGTGAATGCACTGGCAAAACTGGCTCTATTAAATTCGTGACGAGGACATAATGAACAAAAAAAAAGCAGGAACTTTATACGGCATAGGGGTAGGACCTGGTGACCCGGAACTGATCACTATAAAAGCCTCAAAAATATTAAACAAGGTGGATGTGGTTTTTGCAGCAGCATCTACGAAGAACAGTTACAGCCTGGCGGTGAGCATTGCAAAGCCTAATATTCCCGCAATAACTCCCGTAAGAATGCTCTCTTTTCCAATGACAAGAGATAAGAAAAAGACTAATGAGGCTTGGAGAGATCATGCACTGACAATTATTAAAGAGCTCGAGCTCGGCAGAGATGTTGCTTTTTTGACACTGGGGGATTGCATGACCTATTCAACTTATGGGTATGTTTTAGGGCATATTCGCAAGATCGCATCCCACGTGAACGTAAAAAACATACCAGGGATCACTTCATACCAGGCAGCCGCATCAAGTCTTAACATGCCGTTAGTTGAAGGTGAAGAAACGCTCATGGTTGTTTCAGGTGCCAGAGGTGGTGAACATCTAAGGCAACTTTCCGTGAAACCGGAATGCGTGGTTTTTCTAAAAGCATACAGAAATGTTGAAGATATTAACTCTGCACTAAATGAAACCGGAGTCTATGAAAGCAGTGTCGGAGTTATAAAGTGCGGGCATCAGGAAGAAGAAATCATCAGGGATATTGATAAGCTTGGCAAAAGAAAGCCGGATTACTGGACTTTGATTATCGCAAAACAAAAAGATGTTACATAAAGAGGCTAAGCCAAAATACATATCGCTGACAGTATCCTTTACTTTGTCTGCTGCTGTGCTCTTTATAGGAATATATACTATTAACGATCTCAGCGGGCAAAAAGTAGTGTCAAAACTTTTGTGGCCACTTTTACGTCTTATGCTTTTTATTGGAGCAGGACTTGTGGCCGGCCAGGTAATTGAAGCTTCGGGCTGGACAAAAGGGCTCGCAGCACTGGCCAGGCCTTTCTTTAAATTTGGTAATCTTGGAGACAGGTGCAGTGCTGCTTTTACAACAGCTTTTTTCTCAGGCGTTGCTGCAAATGCTATGCTTCTTGATTTCTTTAAAGACAACAAGATATCTCGAAAGCAGCTTTTTCTGTCAAATTTTATGAATCAGTTCCCGGCTTTTTTTCTTCACTTACCCACTACAGTTTTTATTGTATTGCCCCTTACAGGATTTGCAGGAGCCCTTTATTTTCTTATAACTTTTGCTGCGACTCTTTTTAGAACTATTCTTTTTCTTATTTACGGTCATCTGCGGCCTTCAATTCAAACGCAGGATTTTAATAATAAAAAACAAATCTCTTTTAAAGAGTCCGATAAGCTGGAAAAAGGACTTTTCCAAAGGATAAAGGAAAAATTTCCTGCTCGCATTATCAGGATAACGGTTTATGTTGTTCCGGTTTATATAATTGTTTTTATAATAAATGCCGCTGGTATATTTAACATTATGCGCAGTTGGATTGCCTCCTATTTTGTGACAGCATTTATACCGATTGAGTCGCTTTCAGTTGTGATTTTAAGTTTTGCTGCCGAGTTTACTTCAGGGTTCGCAGCAGCAGGGGCGCTCCTTGATGCCGGGTTAATTACAACAAAGCAGACTGTTTTAGCTCTGCTTATCGGAAATATTATTGCATTTCCCGTTCGTGCTCTGCGTCATCAGTTGCCAAGATATATCGGAATCTTTTCTCCGAAGATGGGAACCCAGTTGCTGTTAATGGGCCAGGGTTTCAGGGTCGTTAGTCTTGTCATTATGGGAACGATTTATTATTATTTGGGATAAGTTTGATGAATACGTAAAAGTCGAATTAATCAGGTTTTAGGTGTTAAGTTTCAGGTTTTAGGTTAATGATATTATCTGTTTTAATAGAGACTTAAAACTTAAGTAGCCGTTCACGGCTTGAAACTTGAAATTGGAAAGTAGAAATTTGTAAGAGATGAAACGAGTTTACGAGTTGGATGTATACAAACTGGCATAAGCATTATCAGATATGGTCTGGCACGACTTTGATAAGGCAATAGTAATAAATTAGCTTTTTTAAAAATATTTACCACGGAGTTTCACGGAGAGATACTGAATTTTAGTTTTTAATATCTGTGAAATTTCCGTGCAAATCCGTGGTAAAAACATAAAAGATCAAAAGCATGAAAGCCAAATTTCCAATTTCTATTTTCTAATTTCAGCGTTCTGTGAACGCTTACAAACTTAAATCCTAAAACTTAAAACGTTTTGTTAAAAAAGTAATGTATTAATGGTTATAAAAAAAAAGCTAAAGACAGGGTTTACAACCGGGACCGCTGCGGCGGCGGCGGCAAAGGGGGCTCTGTCTTTGATTTTAACCGGTGAAAAACCTTCCAGTGTTCAAATAGAACTTTTAACCGGAAATAATATCCTTATTCCGATATATACCTGCCTATCCAAGGGAGATAAAAAAGCAAAATGCACGGTTATAAAAGATGCAGGGGATGATCCTGATGTAACGCATAAGGCGGAAATCGGAGCAACAGTCACGCTGCTGGACAAAGGAAATCAAAGGAGTATCTCTATAACCGGGGGAAAGGGTGTAGGGGTTGTCACAAAGCCGGGCCTTGAGATTGAGCCCGGAGAAGCTGCAATAAACCTGGGACCCAGAAAAATGATTACACAGGCTGTTACGGAGTTATTACAAAATAATAATAAAAACAACCCTGTAGAAGTAGAAATATTTGTACCGGAAGGGGAAAGGCTGGCTGAAAAGACTTTAAATGCAAGGCTGGGAATTCTTGGCGGAATCTCTATTCTGGGAACCACCGGTGTTGAAAGACCTATGTCACATGACGCTTATATTGCAACTGTTAAATCCTCATTGTCTGTTGCAAAGGCTTCCGGTCTGAAAAGAGTAGTATTAACAACCGGTCGTCGCAGTGAAAGATTTTCCCAGGCTCTGTTTGAGAAGCTTTCTGAAGAGGCTTTTATACAGATCGGCGATTTTTTCAAAATGTCCCTTGAAGCTGCATCTAAAGAGGGTTTTAATAAGATTACACTTGCGGTTTTTTTCGGAAAAGCGGTGAAAATGGCACAAGGGGTGCCACACACACATGCCGCAAAGTCAAGTTTGAGCATAAAAAAGCTTTCAGAATGGTCATTTGAAATTACAAAAAACCGTGAATTTGCGGAAAAAATATCGTCTGCCAATACAGCCAGACATGCATTTTATTTAATAGTCGATGAATATCCCAGAGTCGTTTCTTATGTAGGGATGCTAATGGTTGAGGCTGCACGGATATTTGCAAATTCTGATATAGATATACAGGGTATTATATTTGATTTCAGTGGGAATGTTGCATTTGATTCAGATGTAGCTGAAATAGAATATTTAGAGATTTAAGGATTTAAGAATTGGATGTTTAAATAATTTGCGAAAATCTGCGTAATCTGCGGATAGGGATTAAATTAGGTTAAAACAAACATGAAACAAGTATCTGTTATCGGAATGGGACTTAGTCCGGAAGATCTTACCGAAAAGCATCTGAAAATAATTAAAAATGCTGATGTCCTGGTAGGAGGGAAACGGCATATTGAGTGTTTCAAGGATTATACTGCAGAAAAAAAGGAGATAAGCAAAGATCTAAAAGGAATTATTCGCTATATAAAAAGCAAAATGGGCGAGAAAAAAGTTGTAGTACTTGCATCCGGTGATCCGCTGTTTTTTGGCATCGGTTCATTTCTGATCAAATCACTGGGACCTGAAAATGTTATCATATGTCCTAACATTTCTACAGTTGCTGCTGCATTTTCCAGGATAAAGGAACCCTGGAATGATGTTTCAGTCGTAAGTTTGCATGGCAGGGATAGTGAAATAGAACTTTTTAACAGACTTGACAGGAACGAAAGTGTGGCTGTTTACACAGATTCACAAAAAAATCCTGCATGGCTTGCCGGGCGTCTGCTTGAAAAGAGGATTAAAGGCATAAAAATGTGCATTTTTGAACAGCTTGGAACTGAGTCTGAACGTTTTGAGTGGTATGAACCAGGCCAGGCTGCGGATATGAATTTTTCACAGCCCAACCTGATTGTATTAAAACGACATTCGTTTCAACCTGAAGGGAATAAGGAGCTTCACTTAGGCATGCCGGACAACCGTTATGAATATCAGAAAGGTCTTATTACAAAATCAGAGATACGTGCTATTACAATTTCCAGGCTTTGTCTTTCAAAGGATCATATTCTATGGGATCTGGGAGCAGGTTCGGGTTCTATTTCAATTGAGGCATCTCTTTTCATAAAAAAGGGCAAAATATTTTCAGTAGAGCAAAATAGAGACAGGCTCAACAATATTAAGGCGAATAAAAAGCGATTTAATGTAAAAAATTTGGAAGTTGTGCAGGCTGTTCTTCCGAACGGTCTTGAGGATTTGCCTGAGCCTGACCGAATATTTATAGGCGGCGGCGGCAGGAATCTGGTGAAAATTATAGATAAAGCTTCAGAGTACCTAAAGCCGGACGGAGTTATGGTTATAAATACTATTATCCTGTCGAATGTTGAAGCTGCTCTTAAAACACTTAAAAGCAAAGGATTTAAAACAGATATTGTTTTAGTCCAGATTCATCGGGGACAGGATATGCCATGGGGAGAGCGGCTTGAAGCGTTAAATCCTGTGTGGATAATTTCCGCAATAAAAAAGATAACGATCTGATGAAAAATAGAATATGAAAACACAATCTAATATCCGTAATCAAAATGAATATGTCCGGCATCCCGTAATATTCGCAGGGGCAGGACCCGGTGATCCTGAGCTGATAACTGTTAAGGGACAACGTGCACTTGCTGATGCAGATCTTGTGATTTATGCGGGTTCTTTAGTGCCTGAGGCTGTATTGAAATGGACAAAACCTGAAACAAAGGTTTTAAACAGTGCTTCCATGAATCTTGAAGAGATTGTAGATGAAATGGAAAAAGCTCAAAGAGATGGGAAACGGGTCGTTCGCCTGCATACAGGAGATCCGAGCCTTTATGGCGCTATATTTGAACAGATGGCAAAGCTAGATAAAATTTCGATCCCCTATAAAGTCATTCCAGGAGTAACCGCTGCATTTGCCGCTGCAGCAGCAATGCAAATAGAATATACTATGCCCGAAGTTTCACAGACACTTATTTTAACCCGTATGGCCGGCAGAACACCTGTACCTGAAAATGAAGCGCTGGAATCACTTGCAGAGCATAAAGCTTCCATGGCGATATATCTTAGCATATCCATGGTTGACGAAGTGGCGAGGATAATTGAAAAAGCATATGGAAAAGATGCAACGTGTGCAGTTGTTTTCCGTGTCAGTCAGCCGGAAGAAAAGATTATTTTTACACATCCCGGGAAGTTGCCTGATATAGTAAGGAAAGAGAAAATAACCAGCCACGCTCTTATTATAGTCTCAAGAGTGATGGATATTGATAAAAATGAAGTGAAATTTAAGTCTAAACTATACGATAAGGATTTTTCACACGGGTATAGAAAGAAGAAAAATGAAAAAATCGCTATATGGGCTATTACACCCAAAGGTGCTGCGCTTGCTAAAAAAATTACAGAAAGTATGACCAATGCAAAATTGCATCTTTCTGCCGGTCTGGACATAAAAAATATCCCGGCCTCTTATTTTGAAAGATTGTCCGATGCTGTATCCCTGGACTTTCATTCATACAGCGGGCATATTTTTATCATGTCAACGGGAATTGTGGTCAGACTTATCTCTTCATATCTTCAGAGCAAAGCGATGGACCCTGCAGTTGTAGCTGTTGATGAGATCGGCAGACATGCCGTAAGTCTTGTTTCCGGTCATATCGGCGGAGCCAATGAACTTGCCATAAAGGTTGCCGGGTTAACAGGGGCTGAGCCTGTAATAACCACAGCTACGGATGTAAACCAGGTACCTGCTATTGATATTTACGCAAAAAAGCACAATCTTTTCATCGAAAATCCTGGAGCAATAAAAAATATCAATATGGCCTTTATTACGGGGAAAAAGTTTTATCTCCACGACCCATATAAATTGCTCCGTGAAAGTATCAACTCGTCACATATTCTTAAAGATATTAAAAAAGACCAAATTCCGGAAAATAAAGATATCCCCGGTGTATTTATAGATGATATTATAGTCGATCTTACAAAAAATACGCTGATATTACGACCCGGATCACTTGTTGCAGGAATTGGATGCAACAGGAATACATCGATGGATGAAATAAAGGGATTTCTTAAAGAAGTACTTGAAGAATCAAAGCTTGCGATTGCCAGTGTGATACGTATAGCTACGATTAATTTGAAAGCTGATGAACCGGGGCTGATAGCTTTTGCAGAGGATTTGAGCCTGCCGATAGTCTTTTATGGAAAAGAAGAATTAAACAGGGCAGTCGGTATTAAGAGACCATCCGTGATGGTGGCAAAACATACAGGAGCAGAAAGCGTATGCGAAGCAGCGGCAATTCTTGCATCGAACAACGGAAAACTGATAGTAGAGAAACATTCAACCAGAAATGTGACAGTGGCAATCGCCAGAATGTCCTTTATATTGTAGGGATAGGTCCGGGAAGTTTCGATCATTTGTCCAATCGGGCAAAGGATGTTCTTAAATCTGTTGATACAGTAGCAGGTTATACAACCTATATTGATTTGATCTATCCCCTTATTAAAGATAAGAATATAATCAGTACAACCATGACCAAAGAGATAAACCGAGTTGAGGAGGCCATTGATGTTACTCTTTCCGGAAGCTCGTGCGCTATTGTTTCAAGCGGTGACCCGGGAATTTATGCCATGGCCGGACTTGCTTTTGAGATTTGCAAAAAGAAAAATATCAAGATTACACCTCCTTCTTCGTGTGAAAAATCTACAATGGCAGTCGAGGTTATTCCCGGAATACCTGCGCTCTGTGCCGGTGCATCACTTTTAGGGGCGCCATTAAGCCATGATTTTGCATCCATAAGTCTTAGTGATCTTTTAACTCCGTGGGAAGTTATTGAAAAACGGATAGAAGCCGCAGCAAGTGCGGATTTTGTAATCGTTTTATATAACCCTAAAAGTAAACGAAGAACCCGGCAACTTGAAACAGCACAGAAGATTATATTGAAATACAGGGATAAAAAGACACCGGTGGGGATCGTTTTAAGTGCCATGCGAAAAGATGAAATGGTGACGATTATTCCCCTTGAAGATCTTCACAAAGCAGACGTAAACATGCAGACAATTGTATTTATCGGAAACAGCAAGTCGTTTAAATATCTCGATTTTATGGTTACACCAAGGGGGTATGACAGGAAGTATTTAGGCGCTTAGCAACATCGTATCGACAATTTGTTGTCGATGTCACTAAATGGGAATATAACTAATTGAAGATTGTCGATTGAAGATTGTCGATTGGTGGAATTCGCTACGCTCAGTCGGTTTTTATAAAAAAGATTTACATACTTCAATCATAAATCATCAATTTATCAGTCATTTACTGATCTAAAAGAGTACTTTTATTCGGACATTGCTTTAAAAAATACGTAGGCGCTTAATTGTAAAATTAGTGCTATAACTTTTCCTTGCCGGGCACCATGACACAAATAAAGAAAATATATTTATTGTGCCTTTGTGTCTTTGTGGCAGAAAAAAATTCGGTTCCGACTTGTCAGATTTAGGAGATATAAAATGAAAGGATATGTACAGGTTTACACAGGAAACGGTAAAGGTAAAACAACGGCTGCAATCGGTCTTTCGATAAGGGCGGCCGGTGCGGGACTGAGCGTGTATATCGCACAGTTCATCAAAATGGGAGAGTACAGTGAGATCAAGGCATTGAAAAGGTTCTCCGACAGGATTACCATCGAACAATACGGTTTCGGTCGTTTTGTAAACCGCAAGCCGTCGAAAAAGGACATCCAGGTTGGCCGCAAGGGTCTTGAAAGGGTTAAAGTCGTTATAGCTTCAGGACAATTTGATATTGTTATTCTTGAGGAGGCCAACGTTGCGGCCGAATATGGGATCATCAGTGTCGAAGAACTTGTGAAACTCATCAGCACAAAACCTGATGGTGTCGAACTGGTTATCACCGGTCGAAACGCATCTCCCCAGGTCATTGAAATTGCCGATCTTGTCACCGAAATGAAAGTTGTGAAACATTATTATGAAAAAGGTGTTAAAGCGAGGGTTGGAATTGAAAAATAGTGAAACTAGGCCTATAATGAAAACAACTATTGATTGCCCGGTTCGCGAACAGATCAACAGTTTTTGTTCCTGTCCGAAAATCGACTGTAACAATCATGGTATTTGCTGTGAGTGTATCCTGGACCATAAAAACAGGGATGGTGTAGAGATTATTAAACGTTTTCCCCATTGTTTAAGAAATCTTGTTCGGGAGGCTATGGGAAATGACTTGTAAATGGCTTTTAGAGTCATTTAGGAGTACACTTTTGACAATAATCTTTGGTTTCAATAGTGGTTCGCTCCTTGACGACAGACGAGATGCTATTTTTTATACGGGAGGGAAGGTGCCAAGTGGCCCCAGAAAGAAAGATTTGCGGGTAATCAGGGATGCTTGAGATTTGTGAAAAACTTAAGAATGGGATAGTTGGCAGGGAAATCGAAACGAAATCCATACTGGTTGCCATGGATGTGGGCAAACACATTTTATTGGAGGGGCCGCCAGGGACATCTAAATCTACCTTGCTTAGAAAAATAGCACGGGAATCCGAGATCTCTTTGTACATGATTGAAGGCAATGTAGACCTCACACCTGCCAAACTGGTTGGCCATTTCAATCCGGCAAAAGTGATGTCAGACAGTTACCAACCGGAGTTCTTTGAAAAAGGGCCCCCAGCATTCAAATAATTCCCCACCACAGGGCTTGTTAAAGATTCCACGTAACGTGAACAATAACACGAAATCCCAACGACACGCTTGCCGCAGCCCATTGCAAAAATCGCCTCGGTAACAGAAGACACTAAACTGACAATCCGCTGAGATTTGTCTGGAATGTCAACCTCAGTGCCCAATGTGTCATTGAGGTAGACGATGTTTTTAGTTAGGGTATAGTTAAGGAATAGGAAGGAAAAGACAATTTCTATCAGTGAGAGGAGTATGAAAGATGAAAGATGTAAGTTCTAACGATTTCACGATCAAAGTTCTCAAAAGTGCATTGCCTGTTGTCGTGGTGATTTGGGGGGTAGGGTGAGGATTCTGTCGCTCCCTTAAGCCTCAGGTAGAGGCTCTTGCTGAAGAATTAGAAGAGAACGTTAGGTTTAATACAATGGAGGTCGGTCCCAACCGGGAATTGCTTATAGAGCTGGGGGTCAGTGGGCTTCCAACTTTC
>JAUWMJ010000283.1 GCA_030613225.1 Desulfobacterales bacterium | reverse complement strand
TTTGCCGGCACCCGTTTCACCGCTGAGTACAGTCAGGTCGCTTGGAAAGCTGATATTTAAATCATCGATGATGGCAAAATTTCGGATGGTGAGTTCTTGAAGCATATAACCCCACAACGACATTTATTGCTAACCATAATGTAGTTTTTTAAACTTGATGAATTCGTAAAAAGTCGAATTCATCAGGTTTTAGGTGTTAAGTTTTAGGTTTTAAGTTAATCTAATTGTCTGTTTTATCAAAAACTTAAAACTTAACACCTAAAACTTAAAACGTTTCGTAAAAAGTGGTTTTTTTACTTTTTACTAAAATATCTAATTTACTTTTTACGCTTTGCGGGATTCATTACAGGAGTTTTTATGAAATCAAAGATATATTTTTCAGTATTTTTTCCTTTTTTCTTTTTATTTTTAATACCGTTTTCTTTCGGAGCAGGAGACAAACAGGCTGCAGCAATATCACATAAAGGGCCGTCTGTATTTTTTCCTTCAGTAAAGTACGAGTTTACGCCGGTTGCAGAGGGAATTGTTATAAGGCATAATTTCATTGTTCAAAACAAAGGAGACGTAACCTTACATATAAATAAAGTAAGAACCGGGTGAGGGTGTTCTACTGTCTCTTACCCGAGACAAATCCCTGCCGGCGGCGAGGGAAAAATTTATATTAAGGTGAATACTTACGGATACGGAGGAAGAAGACTGAGCAAAACAATATCTGTTGAAACAAATGACAAACGAAAGCCAAAAACAAGCCTGATAATTGCCGGGAAAGTCGATAAATATTTTACCCTGTCACCGAACATGGTAAAGCTGGAAGGCGCTGTGGGGAAACAAATAAAACGCACTATAACCATAGCAGCAAATGAAAAATACCCGTTTAAAATAATTGGGACCAGGGCAAAGGTGGGAAAAGATATAAGCTATGAGCTCAAGCCAGTGGAACATTCGGGGGGAAAAAAATATTTATTATATGTTGAAAATCAGAAGAAACAAAAAGGTAGATATTACGACATAATTTACTTGAAAACAAATAAAAAACCTTTGCCGGAAATAAAAATTCGTGTGCAAGGTAACATTACTGACATCCGGCCAAAAGGTAATAAACAAAAATAAATGGAAAATATTAAAGTTGTTGCGTTTGACTGTGACGGGGTCCTTTTTGATACAAAAAAGGCAAACATGGCTTATTATAACCAGGTTCTTAACCATTTTGACCTGCCTGCCATGACAAAGGAGCAGTTTGCCTTCACCCAAATGCACACTGTGGACCAATCCCTTGCCTATCTGTTTGAAGATAAAACCACACTTGAAGCCGCCCAGACCTTTCGAAAAAATATAAGCTATATTCCGTTTCTCAAGTTTATGGAAATAGAGCCTTATCTTAAACCGTTGCTCGAAAAGCTGAGACCTGCTTTTAAAACAGCTATTGCTACAAACCGGACGGACACGATGGACAGAGTTCTTATTGAGCATGGCCTTACAGAATTTTTTGATCTGGTGGTCACTGCATCTGATGTTAAGCGGCCTAAGCCCGATTCTGAACCGCTGGTAAAAATTCTTGAGCATTTCGGGTTAAAACCTCGCCAAATGATTTACATCGGAGATTCAGAACTGGATGAATCAGCGGCAAAGTCGGCAGGAGTCGTCATGGTTGCATATAAAAACAGATCCCTTTCTGCTGACTTTCATGTAGAAAGCCTGCAAGAAATTGAAGATATTTTATTCAATTTTTAAAACCATGTCCTTCCCCGCATAACGGGATCTTCGATGGGCGTGGTCAGAAATAATTGGCTTCGCCTGAGTAAATCTCAAAGAGTGAGTAAAGAGTGCCTAAAGTGAACTAAAGTGTCTAAAGTGCCTAAAGTTAAGGAATTCTGTCTATTTTATTTTTATAAAAAAGATGGCTTGCCGGGGCGTAGCCAAAGGCGAAGACCGGAGCAAAGCGACACCACAACTTTAGTCACTTTAGTTCACTTTAGACACTTTAGTCACTTAAAACCTGGTGTATTCGACGACATTTTCAGTAATTTCCGGAAAAGCAGGGGATAGCTCCAAAAGGTAACGGTTGTGCAACGTTTTTTTACAATTTTACTTTTAGCGATTATTTTCCTGCTCATTCATGTCCCGAGCGGATTATCGGCGCCGTATGTTCATATTCAGGGGGATGAGCAGGGAAGAAGCACAGAAAAACCAAGAGTTACATACGATATCGAGCAACTCAACCGTGATAAACTTTTGATTACAAACCAGGGTTATCGCCAGATCTTCGAACCATATCTAAATCCGAAGTCCTCCATTTTTATAACTTCCGACACTGTATTGAGTGCTTTCCACGTGCTGTTCAGGCAGTCGATTGCAGACATGGAGCAGGTAAATGCCAACAGAGCCTTGGATATTTTAAAGCTGATCTGGTCGGAGATAGCACCGGAAGAAAAAAAAATCAGCAAAACCCCTGAGGATAAGCCGGCAGATAAGCCTGGAGATAAAAAGGTTCCGGAAAACAGGGGAGAAAAGTCAACTATAGATGATTTGGAACATAATTTCACTACGCTGCTGGATGCAGCCCGGAGACGGGCACAGATCGTAATTGCTGTAGCTGTTAAGCTTTTGGGAGATACAGACATCAATTTTGATGAACACTTAAGCATGATTGTCGAAAACGAAGTAAACAAGATAGTTTCAGGAGAAGGAATCGAAATGCCCGAGTGGACAGGCGTTTCAGATTCCGAATTTATGACGTTTGATTATTCGCTTTACAGACCCCGTGGGCTTTATACACAATCAGAACTGCTCAGGCGCTATTTTATGGTGCTGACCTGGTTTCAGTCTATTCCCTTCCGGGTGGACAATGATGAAGAGCTTCTTTCCATCCTAATACTGGGTAAAACCTTAAATGCCTCATACGCTGAAGATTTTTTAAAACAAAAAAAGATAGAAAAGTTTTTCAGGTATTATCGGGAATTGGCAGGGCAGCCGAATGACTGGGATTTGCTGTTTGCTTCTCAGATTACAAGAGACAGGCCGGGTGACCTTAAGAAAGTAAGAGAATATCTTGTCAAAAAAGTGGCGGATTCGGAAGAACGGCTAAAGATAGACGACCGGTTTGGGCCTGTACAAGACAATTCGGCAGTAACCAATTTTAGAAATTTTAAAATTATTTCTCCATTTCGTATATCGGATACGGTTTTATTCAGGCAAACCGCCGGCTTTCAGAAAAGGCAACATGTTTGGCCCGGCGGCCTTGGAATTTGCGCAGTTCTTGGTTCCGACTTTGCCGTGGAACAGCTTGTATCTGACGTCTTTAAAGACCGGAAAAACCTTCTTAAAGCAATAAACGGTTTTAAACCGATCATCGAATCCGAAAGCCTTTACAACCGGTACTTAAGCTGCCTGGCTGCACTTATTGATGATGCCGAGCATGACGCACCGGAATTTATGAGCAGCAGACCATGGAAGGTTAAAAGCTGCAATACAGTTCTTTCAGGATGGGTACAGTTCAGATACGCCAGGGAGTTTCAGGCCGGGGAAAATGTTCTCTACACCATAGAATCATCCGGCGATTTCACGGCCGGCTTTGTTGAGCCAGACCCGGAATTTTTAGAGCGACTGGGCAATCTCGTTGAAGATATAATGAATCTGTTTGAACGAAGTGGTGCTTTTATACCGCCTAAGCACATTATTACAAAAGACCTGAAAATATTTGCCGGGCTTATTAAAAATAACAAATATCCTCAGTCTGACGACACACTAACAGATCTGTCAGCAAGAGAAATATCTGCAATAAACCGATCTATTGTGAGTCTTGGGACTCTGGGAAATATCAGTTTTAAAAAAGAGGACTTTGCAGGATTAAGGGAAGAAATTAATGCGAAGATTCTGTCATTTGCAAATGATATTGGAAACGGCAGATACGATGATGAACCGGATTATCATGCTTTCATCCTTGAAACCAACATCGATACAAAGAAGCTGTGGATGTCTCTGCGCCACATGTGTAAACGGCTGGAAGTGCTTGCTCATAAACAGCTTCGAGGCGCAAACTTCAGCAAAAAGGATAATTATTTCCTTACCGATTTTGGTGAAAAACTGGCAGCAGTGATGCTTTGCGACGTGTACGGCTATCATGGCTCAAACGGTGAAACACCGCACATCGTTCCGGTTTATTTTAAGCCGGAAAGAAACACCTGTCTTTATTCAGGCACTGGACGACCGCGGCTTATGTATGTCCTGTATCCATATAAAGGCAACGAAATATTATGCATAGGAGCAGTGATTCCTTACTACGAATTTGTTTCACCAATCGGTTTGACAAATGATCAGTGGAAAAAGCGCTTTGACGGTGATGAACGCCCTGAAAGCCCGGTGTGGTTACAACCAATTATGGTACCATAGAACCGGTTTTATTCATTTTTTAAAACTACGTCCTTATGGCGCGGTCAGAGATAATTGGCTTTTTTTGAGCAAATCTCAAAGACTGACTGAAGAGTGTCTAAAGTGAGCTAAAGTGACTAAAATGCCTAAAGTTGTGGTGTCGCTCTGCTCCGGTCTTCGCCTTTGGCTAAGCCCCGGCAAGCCATCTTTTTTATAAAAATAAAATAGACAAAATTCCTTAACTTTAGTCACTTTAGCTCACTTTAGACACTTTAGTCACTTAAAACATAGTGTATCCGACAGCCCCTTCGAGGGGCAAGTCAATGCCACGTCCTTTGGGCGTGGATTCTTTACTGATTCCCAAACCCGTTCTGTCCGCCGCAGTCCGGACATTCCCATGTTATTCCATTACATGACATCCCCCATACATTTTCATACATACAAGCCTGACAAATAGAAAAGCCGCACCTGCATGTCCAGCAGAAAGGAAATATT
>JAUWMJ010000116.1 GCA_030613225.1 Desulfobacterales bacterium | reverse complement strand
TTCGTTCTCCTCCAGATTAGTTGATGGAAAGGGTTTGAGGATTCAAGGATTCAAGGGGTCGAGTGTTTTTTTCTAACGATTTAATAAGTACTTTTCCGCCTCAGGCGGATCAACCTCTCATATCCCTTCCTGTACTATATTTATTAATATTTAAAAATTATAAATTTAAGGTATATACTCAGGTGGATAGGCATGCAAGCTTCAGCCTATCCACCTGAGTATATACCATTTTTCCAGTAATAGTTTAGCCATCGTGAAAATACTTCAGAGGAAATAGTAAATGGAGATGCCGGAAAATAAAGATTTGCAGGAAAAAATCAAACAGCTTGAAGAAGAAATAAGAATCATCAAACTAAAGCTGGAAGAACAGCTCTTACCAGGTACAAAAAATGGAGGCACTTGCCTGTCTTTCCGGCGGTCCGTCTCACGATTTTAAAGGGGGAGGTTTCGGGAAGTTTCGGGACGCCCTTTTGAATTAAATATTACATTTTTTATTAGGTGATATGAGACCTATATGCCAAGACAAGCAAGAATAGATGCTCCTGGAGCATTACATCACATCATCGTAAGAGGAATAGAGCGGTGTATAATATTTAAGGACTTTGCAGACAGGATAAGTTTTGTAGAACGTTTTGGAAAGATAATAGGGGATACCGAAACAACCTGCTATGCCTGGGCATTGATTCCGAATCATTTTCATCTTCTTTTAAAAACCGGAAGTGTACCGATTTCAAATGTGATGAGACGCCTGTTAACAGGGTATGCGATTTCACATAATAGAAGACATCGTCGTCAAGGACATTTGTTTCAAAACAGGTATAAATCAATTTTATGCGAGGAAGATGCTTATTTGAAGGAACTTGTTCGATACATACATTTAAATCCATTACGTGTTGGAATTGTAAAGGATTTAACTGCTCTTGATAAGTACCCGTATACCGGCCACAGTACTATCATGGGAAGGAAACCGAATTCCTGGCAAGATGTGGAAAATATACATAAGTTGTTTTCTGATAATATATCCCTTGCCCGGCAAAGATATAGGGCATTTATAAAGTATGGAATTAATCAAGGGAAACGATCAGAGTTTGCCGGCGGTGGATTAATTCGAAGCGCCGGCGGTTGGAAGCAGGTTAAATCTCTTCGTAAAGCCAAAGACTTTTATAAAAGTGATGAGCGAATTTTAGGCAGCAGTGATTTTGTTAAAAGTGTGCTTAAAAGAGCTCAAGAGTCAATGGAGAACAGATATCAGCTTGCAGCGAAAGGGGTATCATTAGATCGAATGGATAGTAGCCAACTATTTTAAGATAAAACCTACAGCCCTGACTATGCCTGGTAAAGAAAGGCTCAAAGTACAGGCCAGAAGTTTATTATGTTTTTGGGCAATTTAGCTCAATTTAAACCTTGTGTATCCGACAGCCCCTTCAAGGGGTAAATCAATGCCACATCCTTCGGCATGGATTCTTTACTTTGGTTCATGCTTTTTTATAAAAGCCCTTGCGCTCACTTGTAATTTTGCCCTGTTTTTTCAGCTTGTAAACAATGTTATGAATTTTTTTTGTTGTAAAGCCTGTCTCTTTTTGTAATGAGGCTACATCAAGACCTTCCCTGCTTTTTTCGATAATATTCAAAATAGTATCACCTGCGGTCATCTCTTTTTCTTTTTTCGTCTCTTTTTCTTTCTTTGGTTCCGCAACAACTTCTTTTACTGGTGTTTCAATTGGGCTTTTGTATTGATCGTCATCTTTTTTATCATCTTTTTTTCCCCAGGTGTCTTTAATCTCGTCAAAACCCAGGTAAATAGCCAGACCGCCGCCAAACACAAGCATTATAGGAATGAAACCGGCTAAAATTGCAAAAAAGGATTTCCACCAAACCAGCACACCAATGATACCGATTGCAACTGCAATTGCTCCTCCAATTAATGTTTTCATAAGGGCCTCCTTGAATTTTAAAACTGTCTTAGAAAATGCTTTCTTTTTTTTTAGAGTAATGTCATGTAATAAGAAATTTTCGATGTTAACAACAACTCACCTTGCACTTCGGCGCAAGACTGTTCAGAACTCACGAATCAACTGTTCAGATTGGTAGTAAACCTACAACCCCTGAACCTTGAACCCGTGAACGGTTACAATATCTTTAAGTTATCAAGTTGATTATGTCAAGAGTGCAAAGCACTATTTAGTGTTTAAACAAAAAGTCCTGGTTTTAAATAAAATTACTATCACAAGATCTGAATACAACAACTAAAAATAAAGGCACAGAGGCACAAGGCACCCGTCTTCGCCCTCGGCTTCAGGCTACGCCGGATCAACTGTAACCTAAGATAAATTGCGGCTTGCCCGGCGTAGCCGAAGGCGAAGCCTGGGAGTAATTTATTCAAAGGCAAAAAGCAGTGATCGCATCAAACGATACACAAAAAACCGTAAAAAAACCGGATAAAAATTCTATAAGTGTACATCGCGCCTTTATTTATGGTGCCAGTGCCCCCGGCTTTGGTGAAATCTATGCAGGCTCCCGTATTCGAGGTTTTATTACAGCAGGGTTGTTCATATTTTTTCTGGTGTGGTTTAACTGGTTAGTAATAGATATTATGGTGCGTATCATGGATACGCTTTTTCAAGGACTTAACCAGTCCAGGGTTTCTGTGTTGTCCGATCTTCCCATATTTTCGCTTGGAATATCCTTTTTGGGAATGTATTATATCTGGTTATGGGCCATGATTTCATCAGTCGATGTGGCGGTAAAGCATCGTCAGAAAAACGAAAGTTCGCCACAGGGCAGTGTACCCTGGGGTGTGGCAATGTCCTGGTTTTGCCCGGGGGCAGGTCAAATGTACACCGGTTATCGGCAATTCGGCTATATTCTGCTTGCCGGAAACCTTCTGGGAATACTACTAATTATTCCTGCGTATACGCAGTTATTTACGAGCATCTCCCTGCTGGTTAAAAATGAACAGTTATCAGCATCAAACCCATACGCACTGATAAATATCATCAGGGAACATTTGATAATATTAGATTATAGTTTCGGCAATCTTTGTCAGGAGACAGTCAGGTACTTTGCCATAGCAGGTACAATCTCAGGTTTAATGCATGGTTCTTTATATTCTGATGATAAATGGATAAAGCCATCTGCAGCGTACGGTATTGGCCTTTTTGCAGCAGGGTGGTTGTGTCCGGGCTCCGGACAGCTTTTACAGAAGCGAGATAAGGCAGGCTGGTATTTTTTTACCGGTTATGTTGGCAGTATTCTCTTAATAGGACTTTTGATTAAAACAGGTTTTGTTTCGGCAATAAATGCTGACACTCTTGCCTGGATATCAGTCTTAATCCAGTGGAGTGCGATGAGCGAAGCCCTTTTTTGTATGATAAAATCTAAAGGAGGAGAGGTGTAAATCACGGCTGTTGGTAAACTGCGGCTTTCCAATCCTTCTTTTTGGTGTCAGGTGTCAGGTGTCAGGAGCGAGAAACACAAAAATTGAAACCTGAACACTGAAATCAGACACTTGAACCAACGGTCTTGAATTACACCCAAGGAGGAGTAGATGTCATTTGTTGAATATACTTTGGATGAAAATGTAGCAGTGGTAACCCTAAACAGAGATGAGAACAGGTTTAATCCTGACTTTATAGGGGCTTGTCTTGATGTGCTGGATGAGGTGGAAAATGAAACAGATGCTTCCACACTTGTCGTAAAATCTTCCCATGAAAAGATATTTTCAAACGGTATTGATCTTGAGTGGCTTGCCCCGGTTATACAAAAGGGGGATATAAATACGGCAAAAGATTTTTTTTATCAAATGAACGCTCTCTTTAAACGGATTGTCACATACCCGATGATTACCATTGCTGCAATAACAGGTCATGCTTTTGCAGGGGGTGCGATATTATGCTGTGCCTTTGATTTCAGATTCATGCGGTCAGACAGGGGATATTTTTGTTTTCCTGAAGTCGATCTGGGCATTCCCTTTCTGCCCGGAATGAACGCCATGTTAAAAAAGGCAATACCCAGGTATAAATTAGAGGAGATGGAATACACAGGAAAACGCCTTACTGCCGAGGAGTGTGAAGAACACCATGTTATCACAAAAGCATGCCATATTAACGAGCTTATGGATGAAACTCTTGCGTTTGCCAAAACCTTGAATAAGAAAAGGGCTGTAATAAAGGAGCTGAAAGAAAGACTCAATAAAGATATTATTCACGCCCTGGATGTTGAGGATGTGCCATATATCGAATCCGGCAAGTTTAATATTTGATGGCGTCGTAAAAAGTCATTTTTCACCACAGAGCACGAAGAGAACACAGAGAAGATTTTGTTTTATTAATCAGTTATCTCTGTGAGCTCCGTGTTCTCCGTGGTTAATTTTGCTTTTTACGAAGGCATCAATATTTAGGGGAATTTTTAAATTGGCTGTTTGCAAATTCTGCGGGAAGGAAAAGACCGGAGCATCGTCTTGTATCGAAAGTTATGTTATAATCGATAAAAAAAAATACAGACCGATACCCTATAAAAAATCCGGAAGTATTTTTACAAAGGAGCAAAATCAAAAGCGGTGTCCGGACTGCAATATTAAACCCGGAGGATATCATCACGTTGGGTGCAGTATAGAAATCTGCCCCAGGTGTAGCAGCAGATGGATTCAGTGTCGCTGCTCAGGAGTAAAGGTGAACATTGATGAAACCAAAGGAAAAGAATGCAAGATAATCCGGTTTAAGTGACTAAAGTGTCTAAAGTGAACTAAAGTGACTAAAGTTAAGGAATTCTATCTATTTTTATTTTATAAAAAAGATGGCTGGCCGGGGCGTAGCCAAAGGCGAAGACCGGAGCAAAGCGACACCTCAACTTTAGGCATTTTAGGCACTTTAGCTTTCTTTAGTCACTCTTATTTACTCAGGCAAAACCAATTATTTCTGACCACACACAAAGTACGTGGTTTTAAAATTGAATAAACAGGAGGAAAACCATGTCAGATTTATTTGAAATCATAAGGGAAAGAAGAAGCGTAAGAAAATATGAGGAAAAGGATATCCCGGAAGATATTCTTAACCAGGTACTTGAAGCTGTGAGATGGGCACCTTCGTGGGCCAACACCCAGTGCTGGGAGATTGTTGTGGTTAAAGACAGGTCTTTAAAAGAAAAAATCCAGGTTGCCTTTCCACCAAAAGGAAATCCCGCAACTAAGGCTGTTGTGGCAGCACCAGTGGTTCTTGCCCTGTGCGCAAAGCTTAAAAGTTCAGGATATTATAAAGATATGGTTACAACAAAATTTGGTGACTGGTTTATGTTTGACCTTGGAATTGCCGCACAGACCATCTGCCTTGCTGCCCATAACCTGGGGCTGGGCACAGTAATCACAGGGCTGTTTGACCATAACAAGGCAGGAGAAGTTCTAAAAGTGCCTGAAGGATATGAATTGGTATCCATTATTCCCATGGGGTATCCTGCTAAAAAATCTTCGGCGCCAAAACGAAAAGAGATTGGTGAGTTTACACATTATGACGGATTTTAACTTTTTTTCCACATTCTGGATGATATTTTCTTTTTCCTTTTTTGTGGCCCTTACAGGCGCAATGGCACCGGGGCCACTTTTTACTTACACCATTATCAAGTCAGTACAGGCAAAGAAGCGAGGGTACCTGATGGGGCTGTGGATTATCATCGGTCATGCCCTTCTTGAAATGGTGATTATTATCTTTTTGCTGCTGGGATTTTCGTTTGTTTTACAAAATATCATTGTCGTGCGCTCCATAGGAATTATAGGGGGACTGATACTAATCGGTTTCGGAGCTTCCATAATTCGCGACGTGTATCGCGGCAGTGTTTCGACAAGTTTTCTTGATCCCGCTAAAAGCAGCGAAGAAAAATCGACTATTCCCAAACAAAAGGGGATAGGAAATCCGGTAATCGGCGGAATCGTGGTCTCCATGGCCAACCCTTACTGGTGGGTCTGGTGGGCAACCATCGGATTTGCGTTCATCCTCCAGTTTGACATATCTTTCAGACAGTGGCCAAAACTTATCGCTTTTTTCCTGGGACACGAAGCCGGGGATTTGATCTGGTACCTGTTTGTATCAACACTTGCTTTTCTTGGCTTGCGCCACCTGAATAAAAAGGTGTATTATGGAATTCTTATATTGTGCGGAATATTTATGATCCTGTTCGGCATATATATGGGTATTTCACCGTTTTTTAAAGGCGCAGAAATCATTTCACAGAATGTATAAAATCCAGACCTCTTAACTTAGGGCTCGCGCAAAAATAACTTCACATTTTATGCATCCCGGATTCAGGCCAGCTTTGTTCGATCCGAGGCTTCAAAACCACAGGAATAGCGAGCTATTTCGAGGATTTTGGAGTTGAGGATCGGGCAAAGCTGGCCTGAATCCAGGATGTGCCGCGAAGCAAATGCCCTTGGGGTGCATAAAATGTGAAGTTATTTTTGCGCGAGCCCTTAGCTTGAGCGCCCGGTTCATATTGCATCCTGGTATTTTAAATTTTAATTGTATTAATTACATGATTAATATATAGGATACGCCATGGGACCGAATCTGTTACCGGAATTTATTATAAATCACTATGAGATTCATGAATGGAAACATGCTTGTGCTATCCTTTGCAATGATTTTCCAAACGAGTGGACTGATATTATTGATGTATTAACAGCATTCAGACTTAAAAAGAGCTATCTTTCTATTGGTGGCGGCAGAAAGTCTAAAATATCAGGTTTTATTGACGAATTTCTTTATCAGCGAGAATGGGTCGAAAAGAGTTTTCAAACTCAAGTTGTTGTTGATGAAAATACTATGGATACTCCCACCCACAAAATTGATTGTTATAAAAACAGGGTTGCACTGGAAATTGAATGGAACAATAAAGACCCATTTTATGATCGCGATTTAAACAATTTTCGACTTTTGTTTGACTTAAGAGCTATCAGTGTAGGCGTTATTATAACTCGCAGCGACGAATTGCAGAAAATTTTTAACGATTTGGGAAGAGGTCAATCGTTTGGTGCGTCCACAACTCACATGAGCAGATTGATTCCCAGAATTGAAGGTGGAAGCGGTGCCGGATGTCCCTTGCTGGTTTTTGGTATCACAAAACGTCTGTATAAAGAGGATGAATAAATGAGCGCAGCCGAAGATTTTGCAGCAAATGTAAGAGGGATATATGGTACTATTTTGGCTGACCCACCTTGGCGTTTTACTAACAGAACTGGGAAAATGGCCCCAGAACATCGTCGCCTTTCGAGATATTCCACATTGAAAATGCATGATATTAAAGAAATTTCCGTATCTGATGTCGCAGAACAAAACAGCCATTTGTATTTATGGGTTCCAAATGCACTTTTGCCTCAAGGACTCGAAGTAATGAAATGCTGGGGCTTTCAGTATAAAACAAATTTGATCTGGCATAAGGTGCGTAAA
This sequence comes from Desulfobacterales bacterium, assembly GCA_030613225.1. The sequence goes on along the minus strand of JAUWMJ010000116.1, from coordinate 587 downwards.
GATGGAGGCCCTGATGGACGGGGCGTTGGATTTTATTTCAGAAACACAACAGAAATGGTACTTTTTGGTATAAAGGGAAAATTGCGAACTCTTGCACCTGGACGAAGCCAGGTTAACATTATACGCACCCGAAAACGAGAACATTCTAGAAAACCTGATGAATTGTATGATATCATTGAAGATTGCAGCCCCGGACCTTATCTGGAGCTTTTTGCTCGTGGAACTAGAAAAAATTGGGATCAATGGGGAAATGAAGTAGAAGATTATTCGCCGAGCTGGCCCACATATGCTAATCATTCCCAAACAAAAGCCACGAACGTCCTTTCTATTAACCGGGTAAGCAGTAAAACTCCTGGGAACAAACAATTGCCAATTTTTCCATAAATGTTTTTGGCAAACTTAGGGTACTTTCCAAAGTGCTTTTGCTCTAGCAGCAACCTGGCCCGTCAGAAGAACCACAGGATGCATTTTCCTTGCCTTTTATCCAGACCTGGATAATATAGGTAGCTCAGCCTACACCCGGGCTTACTTCTATTGCATTTGAAGGGCAGTTATTAACACATGCCCCGCACTCCATGCAGGCATTA
>JAUWMJ010000033.1 GCA_030613225.1 Desulfobacterales bacterium | reverse complement strand
CAGTATGCTTCAGCACTTGGCATCAAGGAAGGGTCAGATGACTGGTTGGAGTTTTGTGATTTAGCCACCATTAGTGCAGGTAAAATTCCTAGTGGCATCGTTGCCAATAAAGAATTGATGGCCGAGGTACCAGTACTTTTTAGATCTATAAGAAAAGAGGGCATTGAAAAAGAAAGAATCCAGGAGTTACTGGAAGCACTCAAAAAGGAATTAAGATGACATTCAATGCAACGTACCTGAACTATGCATGAATCTCTATATGAAGGGCTTTATTTTGACTCTGAACAAGAATTTATGGAGTGGTTACAATCCAGACCACGGAATGAATTAGGTTGGTTTGAGACACAAGCCAACTGGTTTGCTGGTCAGTTATTAGTCCCTACAAAGCCGCTTCAGGAACATTGTGTCAATTTATTAGAGTCAAACCGTAACAGATTCTCAGGCAGTGAATACATTCCACACGAGTTTTGGTCTTATGCCTCGAATGCGTTGGCTGAACCTTTTGAAGTGAGTCCGATAGTTATCGAAATTAGAATAAGGTACGAAAGCCTTTCAGAAAAATATAAAGATTACTACCAGAAAAAGTAACGTAAAATCCCTGACATTTCTGCCAAGGGCTGACTCAAAATCTTGTGGTCGGTCTTTTGTCGTTATTCGCCAGGCCCTGTAAATCGCTTTGAATTGTTTCAGCATTTTTCCTGTTTTTCCATAACGTTGCCAACATTATAGAAGGCGTGCAGGAAAAAGCAAGGCGAAACTTCTGCTTGACAAAACATGTGCTTATTCGGACGCAATCCTCCACAGTAGGAAACGTGGCAGAGTATTTGCGAAGCTTGATAAGGTGGAAACCGGTAATTTAGGTGATTGCAAATTTATTGGTGGGGGAGTTTCTGAATTCAGGCTCCATTTTTGACCGGGTTACCGAATTTATTATGGTGAAATTGACAATACCATTATTCTGTTACTTTGTGGCGGGGACAAATCAACACAAACTAAGGGCTCGCTAAAAAATAACTTCACATTTTATTGAGCCGATTCATCCCGCATGACTGCGTTGCTCGTCGGTTAAATAGGCCAGCTATTCGCCCTCCTCGTGCCTTGTCATACGGGCGCCTCGACACCCTAAATTGTAAATTTATTTTTGAGCGAACCCTAAGGATGTTAAAAAAGCAAAAAAATACTGGAATGAATATATTAGCAGGAGGATGTCATGAGAAATTACAGAAAATTTGTTAAAGAAACAATGCAGGACCCTAATGAGGCATCGGAATATCTCAAAGCGTCCCTTGATGAATATGAAAAGGATGGAAATATTGAAGCTTTTCTTATAGCAATTAGAACCGTTGCAGGTGCTCAAGGAGGTATAACCGAACTTGCAAGAAAGACAGAACTGAATCGGCAAAGTCTATATAGAACCTTGTCGAAGAACGGCAATCCAAGATTAATAACATTGGATATTATATTGAATTCCCTTGGTTTTAAACTAACGATAGAGCCAAAAATATCTCTGATGAATAGTACATTTCATTGATTATGAATAGAAAAATCTGAATGAGATGAATTCGGATTTTATAAAGCTGACTCTTTTTAAAACCGGATTATAAGGGTAAAACCTTGATTAGTGATTATGTCTTGACATAAATTTGGGGATAATAAGAGTTAAACTTTGATCAGTGATTCACCCCCTCTAAAGGTCGTCTCGGTAGCAGTTTCCCAAAACGATTTTTTATGATCTCTCCTTTTTCTGATAGGTTTTTAGTAAATTAGTTCTTCTTCCTCGATCTCCTATAGCAACTGCGCCAGACGTTGCACGCCCTCGTGAATCAACTCCTCGGTGGCATAGGAGAAATTCAGCCGCAGCTCGTTGGTTTTTACCGTGCCTTCCGGATAAAACTTGCTGCCCGGAATAAAGGCCACCATATTTTTTATGGCGCGGTCAAACAACCGGTCGGTATCGACGTCTGCGTCAAAGGTTACCCAAATGAACATCCCCCCTTCAGGGACGGTCCACTGGACACCATCGGGCATGTGGAGCTCTAAGGCTTTGAGCATGGCATCCCTGCGAGGGCGGTACAGATCGATAATTTTGGATATATGGTCTTGCATATAGCCCTTTTCGATAAAGCGGGCGGTCACGCGCTGGGTAGCGCAATCAGGGCTTACGGTGGATTTTTGAGCCCACTTGACCATCGGCTCCATTATCTCCGGTGGCCCGGCTGCAAACCCCAGTCGTAATCCCGGCCCCAGTATCTTGGAAAAGGATTTGGCGATGGTTACCAGCTTAGGATCATCAAATTCGGTTCTGGCCAGTTCCCACAGAGTGATTATCCGTTTTCCGTCGTAGCGCAACTCCCGGTACGGCTGGTCCTCAAGGATCGGAAGATCGAATTCTTCGGCCACTTCGATAATGGCACGGCGTCGCGCCAGATCCATGGTCCGGCCACTGGGATTCTGGAATTCCGGAATCAGGTATAAAAACTTGACCGGTTCATTTTTCTTTAAGAGTCGGCCAAGGATATCCCGCAGCAGGTCGGGAATCATGCCGTATTCATCCATTTCAACGCCGATAATGCGTGCACCGCACGCTTCCATGGCCGCAAGAGAACCTGGAAAACCCGGGGCCTCACAAACGATGATATCACCGGGATCGATCAAGGCTCGCGTGAAATAGTAAATGCCGTTGGTGGAACCCACGGTAATCATGATCTCTTCATCGGAGAGGTAGGGAACATTTTCGAATTTCTTGATCGCTTCCTTAAAGACCTTATCCCCGTCGCTGGCGCCGTATTGGAGGACCTCGTCCCCCTCCTCCCGGATGACCCGGGAAAAGAGATCAGCCAGAAGCTCTTTAGGAAAGGATTCCGGGCTCGGCAGGCCACCGGCAAATGAAATCATTCCCGGGATGCCCTTGGTTACCTTCAGGATTTCCCTGATAAACGAGTGTCTCATGGAGGCGGTTGTTTTTGAATATCGTTGTTCTATGGGTCCTATCATTTCAGCCTCCTTTTTTAGAAATTGATTTTATTTGTGAAGGTTCCAGGCGCAAACCACCCCGATTCCGGCCTTGGAAAGGGCATCTGCCGTCAAATTCAACGATTTATGTTTTTCAAGGTAATTGCGCTCCAGGGCATTCATTAATCCCTGGTCTAAGACATCGGCTTTGGCCATAAAGTATTCAAGGATATCGGAAGGATGCTCAAGAGAGGCTTCGGTATCAGGCTCTCCCCCTTCATGTTTAGCCGCAATATTGGAAACTTCCCGGGCCACTTCCACCAGTTCGTCCCTCCGGTTGTATGGCTGGCGCACGATGGATTTGTATGTCTCTGTAATATGATGCTCGATGCGGACCTCTTTTTCAAATCCAAGGGCTTTTCGGATTTTGGCGGTTTGGCGGATGGTATTGTTATTGACCGAGTTTGACAGGTTGAAACCGACCAGAGAAGTTGTCCCGTCGGCCCGGGAGAACATCCGCGCGGTCAAAAGGGTCCAAAATATGGCATAGGGGTTATCATTGCCCATATAGACCGATATCTTAAACTCATTGTCGATTCCCAGTTTGTGCAGCAGATATCCCACCAGAACCGTGCCGGAGTTAATATTCAGCACCTGACGGATGCCATATTGGGTGTAATAATATAAATATTCGTCTAACCATTTAATAGGATATTCATTGGGCTGGCCCACCCCGCCGAAATAACCTGTAATGGTCTCCGGGCCACCCAGATGGACGTTTGAACCGTCGGTGCCCTTGGTGTCCAGGGTTTCAACATAAGTAGCGCCCACCACCTCCATGGCTGCTGCGACGGCCAGAATATCACCGTTGTCTTCCTTTTGTTCCTTCATATTGCGAACACGAATGTAACGGCCCGGCATCAACTCCCGCTTTTCAATGGCCTGTTTGGCCTGGGTAATCAACCAGGGGAAGTATTGCAGGGCACTGATCTCCAGGGTTACCCTGTTTTCCTGATTGAGCTTTTTCATAGCGGCAGGATCGCCCAGAACCCTATCGTAGTACTCCTGCATGGAAACAAAGGCGTTCTTTTCCTTTTGATCGACGAGCCACTCGATGTCTTTCACATAGGGCGAATCGATCTGGCGCATACGTTCCGTCAGGTTCTCAAAGGCTCCGGCTTCTTTAGCTTTACGATTGATCTCCTCCGGATCACCGTAGCGTTGGATCACTTCCAGGAGCTGGCTGATAAGTTCGTTGTTGGGGTCGGTCAAAAAAGCGTTGATCTCCTCCAACCGTTCCGGGGATATTTTTATACGATCTCTAAGGTCTGTCATGATGTTACCTCCTTTACTTCCACGATAAATCGGAATTTCCTCTGCGCTCCAACCGGCTTGTATGGACGTGTCATTCCTTCATAAGCTTAAAAAACTTATCTGCTTCCCCTTTGATCATGCCATAGCAATGCTCGTTTGACGGAAATTTTTCCGATCGAATCTCCTCGCAGTAGGTTTTCATAGCCTTTGTGATGGTGTCTGCCACGTTGCAATATTTCTTGACGAATTTTGGCGTAAATGCCTGGAACTGGCCGATCATGTCTGAAACGATCAATAACTGGCCATCGGCATCCGGCCCCGCACCGATGGAGAGCACCGGAATATCCAGCTTCTTGGTGATAAAGCCGCAAACTTCGGGTGGCACCGCTTCCACCAGAAGCATTTGAGCCCCGGCGTCTCTGACGGCTATCGCGTCTTCATAAACCATTTTGGCTGTTTCGGCGGTTCGCCCCTGGGCTTTGTGACCTCCAAGCTGGCCCGAGCTTTGGGGGGTAAGTCCGATATGACCCATCACCACGATGCCGGCATCCACGATGGCCTTGATTTGGGGAACGATGCGAACACCACCTTCCAGCTTAATGGCGTCACATTCGGCTTCTTTGAGAAAGCGCCCGGAATTTTCCACTGCCTTTTCGATGCTGCTCTGGTAGGCCATAAAAGGCATGTCTCCGATGACAAACGTATTGGGTGCTCCGCGTCGGACCGCATCGGCATGGTAGATCATCTGGTCCATGACCACCGGAACCGTTCCGCTGTAGCCGTATACGCACATCCCCAGGCTATCGCCAACCAGAAGCATATCCAGACCGGCTGTTTCCGCAAATTGAGCGGTGGGGTAATCATAGGCGGTCAAGAAGGTGATTTTCTCGCCGTTTTTCTTCATTTCATAGAATTCATGTATCATTTTCTTCTTAGCCATATGTCTTTTCCTTTTTTCTAGGGTTAGTTTCCATGCCCTTTTTCCTCCGAACTGGAAAAAAGATCGTTTTCAATGGGCCAGCCTTCATCAGATTTGACCTCGGAGAAGGCAAGAAATGTTTCCGACTTTCCGAAGCCGGGCAGTGACGCGATTTCCTTTTTAACGAGTACGCCGAGTTGGTTGAGATCCCGGGCAGCAATGTAAAGCAGGTAGTCGAATCGCCCGGTCAGATGGTAACAGGCCCGCACATAGGGTATCCGCCGGATGCCCTCTTCGAACTTTCGGATGTGTTCCGCATTATGCCGGTAGAGGCTGACCGATACAAATGCCTGAACGGTCAGGCCCAGCTTTTCGGGGTCGATGATGGCCCTGTATCCTTTAACAATGCCGCTGCTCTCGAGACGACGGACCCGTTCCAGCATGGTCGACGGGGCCACTTCCAACTCCCGTGCCAGATCGGCATTTTTCTTACGGCCGCTGGCCTGCAAAGCTTCTAAGATTTTTTTATCGAGTTTGTCCATGATTTCTATATAATTTCGTTTTATATACATTTAATTGATTATTATTCGGTTGTCAAGATTTATTTTTGCTTATTATTCAATTAAATCGTTTTTACTTGAATGTTATACGATAGGCAAAAAGGAGTGACCGTGGCTGAAAAAAGGTCAAACTTCCATCTGCCCTTCGCAAAAATTCCATCCGGAGCGATTAGGGATAGAAAAAAGTGTATTGTCCATTATCTTTTCTTATGGGAAGGGTAAAAGGACGGACGTTTTTCTTTTTTCTTGGAAAAAGAATATTTTAGGTAAGGTCGACTTAGGGGACGTTGGTGCAGAATGTGCATGAACTTTGGGGGGACGTTGTTTACTGAGTTGACTTATTACACAATCATTGCAGATAAGTGCGGTTGATACTTCGGCAGGATAGAACTAAAGGGAAACGATCAGAGTTTGCCGGAGGTGGATTAATTCGAAGCGCCGTCGGTTGGAAGCCGGATGCCGTCTTTTTCAAGGGTAATCAGCTTTTTTTTGTACAGGTTGCCGATGGCCTTCTTGAATGTTTTTTTGCTGACGCCAAAAAGGTCGGCGATTACTTTCGGCCTGCATTTATCGGTGACCGCGATAAACCCACCCTGTTGCTCTAATTTATCCATAATTTTTCGGGACAGGGCATTGATGGCATTGTAGCCGGGCTTTTGCAGGCAAAGGTCTATTTTTTTATCTTCACGCACTTTTTTGATAAACCCGTCAATTTCCTGACCGATTTTCAGCGGCTGGAACACTTCGTTTTTATACAGAATGCCCTTTTGGGTGCCGTTGATGACGGCGATAAATCCCATCTCGGTTCGATCGGAGATGAGCAGTGCTACTTTTTGGCCCTCATGAAAAGCGGTCTGTTTTTTTTGGGCCCTGCCTTTTTTATGTTCAGTTAATACCATTGTATAGCTCCGGCAATTGGTGCTGGTCGGTCCCTATGTTTACCGGTCCTCCGTTGAAGAGGTCGGGTCTTTTTCAGTTTCATCGGTTTCAACCGCCTTGTTTTCCAGCTTGCGCTGCCTTTTTTCCTCTTTCTTTTTTTTCTTGGCCAATTCTTTCTGACGTTTCTTGAACTGGAAATGAGATCTTGCCATGGCGTTTCCTTTCTGGTCGGTTGCCGGATCGATAAGATCGCTGATAACAGGAAAAGAATCTGAGCCGGCATAATTGTGGTTTGATGCAAGCGATCATTAAAAAAGGCATCCCCCGTTTCACAGGTGATGCCTTTAATTGCCTTAAAAACCAGTTTAGACAGCGGTCACATTGGCAGCAGCCGGACCTTTTGGCCCTTGCTCGATGTCAAAGGTCACGCTCGCGCCTTCGCTGAGGGATTTAAAACCGGTCGAATTGATTGCGCTATGATGCACAAACACATCCGGTCCGTCTTCCTGTTCGATGAATCCAAAACCTTTGCTGTCATTAAACCACTTAACAGTTCCATTTATCATAATATCATCCTCCTTTCGAAAAATTTCAACGTTACAAACTGAAGGATGATAGCGTTTAACAAACGGATAATCCCAACAGAAAGAAACCCTCCCGCCAATTTACGGCGGGATTTAATTGATGGCACATATTAAGCACCTTTATACGTAATGGCAAGCCTAATATTTATTTTTTTAATATATACAGATATCGTTAAGTAGTTGAGTCGTTGATTGGTTGAGTAGTATAAAAATACAATATTATCAACATGCTGCAAATTCTTATTTTCTGAGTGTCCAATTAATTAGCGATTTGATAATATAGTAGTTAAAACAACAACTTAACCACTCAACCTCTCAACCACTTAACGAGGTCTCATATAACGCCCTTTTGTTTTAATGTTTTACAAATTAAAATGATGTTACAAGGGGATATTCCCGGGACGTTAGATTATAGTTTCTTAAGAAAGCACGCTGGGGTGTGTAATAGTTAAATGGTCTTCGCCATTGTTAAACAGGCTTTGCCTAACATGATACTCAATTTAATTTCTGATCCCATTATATAAATTAAAAAGATCATCTCGACAAAGTTGTTCCGTTTCGTTAAAAAATGCTGAAGATCTCTGCATCTTCCACTGGCCTTTATGAGTATTAACATTATAATAAACGGAAGGGAATATCTTTACATCCAAACTTTTAAGAAAATTTATTGTATCCTCTATCTCTACCTTTGTTTGACCCGGAAGTCCAAGTATAAAATATGATCTTACATTCATGCCGAGGCCCTTTGCAATATTTGCAATATCTGCAAATTTTTCTGAATTAAAAGGCCTCTTATATAGCTTTTGCAACCGCTCAGAGTAACTTACCAGTGAAATATTTAATTCTCTAAAGCCCGCTCTTTTCATTAAATTTAATATTTCTTCATCAAGTTGTTCAATAGAAATACCGTTCATGGCAGTAAAATCAAGACCAACTTTGTGTATTCTTTGAAAATTATACAGCTCTTTCAATAATTCAGCAGCCCTGGACTTCAATGCAAAGATATTATCGTCCTCAAAATTGATGATCTTTACATCAAACTGCTTTATGCACTCATCTATTTCAGAAAGAACTGATTCAATACTTCTGACCCTGTAATTTTTTCCCCAGATAATTTTTCCTGTGCAGAAATCACATCTATTTGGGCAGCCTCTTGAGGTTATCATTGATACAGCACGATTCTTATACATTTTAAAATCGCGCTCTTTAAGGAATTCTCTTGAAGGAAAGGGTATTGTATTAATATCTTTAATATTATCTTTTCCTGTCTTAATTATTTCATCTTTCTTACGGTATGCCAGGTTCGGCACTTTTAACAGATCTTTATTATTTATTAGAGAATCCAGTAATTGCACTGAGCTTTGTTCACCTTCACCGTCTATTACAAAATCAACATCAAGATTGAGTAAATAATATTCAGGATAGAGTGCTGCGTGATATCCTCCGACAACTATTTTTGAAAGGGGGTTTATTCTTTTAATTATATGAATAATTTCATTGGTTTCCTGAAAGTATGGAGTAAATAATGACGAGATAAAATATATATCGGCATCAGTTGACTTAATTTGTTTTTCTATTTCCTGAAAGCTTAATCCAAAATGATAGTAATTTTTAAAAGGAAATAAAAGAGCAGGATTGCTGTTTGAAATATATTTATCCAGGTAAGAAAATTCATCCGGAATTGGAAGTTTATGTTTTTTGGGTGAATGGCAATTTATGAATGAAACATTATGTCCTGCGGATTTTATTGAGCTAATTATATATAATACGCCCAAGGGCTGGCGTCTAATGGATGTCGAATAAAAATCCTGAATAGGGGGATTAATAAAACAGATTCTCACTATTATTACCAAAATGTTTGATTGCTTTTTGAGTTTTTCTTATGTGCAATATAAAGTCCTACCTAATCAATGGTGATGAATCCGTAAAAAGTTGAATTCATCAGGTTTTTGGTGTTAAGTTTTAGTCCCGCCCAGGCGGGATTAAGTTAATGATATTGTCTGTTTTAATAGAGATTTAAAACTTAAATCCTAAAACATAAAACGTTTCGTAAAAAGTGGTTTTTTGACTTTTTACGAAACCGTCATTGTTTTACCGTTGCATAGAAAGCGGCGCCTAAAATTATGACCCCACCTAAGACTACCCTCAATGTTGGTATCGCGCCTAATAGCAGGATTGCTGCGATAATACCATAAACCGGCTCAAGACTTGCAATAATGCTTGCTTTTTGTGCTTTAACACTGGCCAGACCTTTTATAAATAACGTGTGAGCAAGCCCTGTAAATATCACACCCAATATAGATAGAAGCAAAATGTCAGTTAGTCGAAACACAGGCGCCGCCAGGAATAAAAAAGGAAGAAGCACAACAGTCGCGATGGAGTCCTGATAAAAGGCCACAATTATACTGGAATACTCTTTGACATACTTCCGATTCATTATCGAGAGTAGAGCAAAAGTGAATCCTGATGCGATCCCCCATAGTGCGCCCTGGGTCATGTTGTTTCTTATCTCAAACCCCGGAATAACAAACGCTACGCCTATAACCGCAACGAACGCAACTAAAATATCCTTAAGTTCCAGTCTTTCTCTGAAAAAAAGCGGCTCAAGGAAAGCAACGAAGACTGGAAATGTCGAAAAGGTCAGTAACCCTATCGCTACCGTGGACACCTGAATTGCCTGAAAGAAAGTAACCCAGTGAATTGCCAGGATAACCCCCATTAATGCCATGAAGAAATAATCCTGCTTTTGCCGCAGCCTTATTCCTTGCTTCAGATATAAAAGTACCAGAGATAAAAAAATCGTTGCAAAAAAAACTCTGCCAAGAACAATTATTGTTGACGGCAGTAAAACCAGTTTTCCAAAAAGCCCTGCAAGTCCAAAAAATAGAACTGCTATATGGATTTCGAATAAACCTCTTCTTCTTGCCTTCACTTGTCTGTGAGAGATCAATTTTCTTCCTATGAGACAATTTCAAAAACAGCTTCTCATCAATTTTCTTTCAAGATTCAGGTAATACATTATTTTCAATAAGTGCCTTAACAGGTTCAAGACCATAGGGCGTTCCTTCTTCAATAGCCTTAAGAACGGTTCCGCCTCCGGTAAAGAAATAATACTGGGCGCTGTCCATGGCGGCAAGATAAAGGCCGGGGCTGAGATTTTTAAACTCCTGGAGGGTGTCACCGCCTCCGTAAAATTTCTTAGCCTCACGGTTACTATCAATCGTACGGTCTAATTTTTCCGATCCTTCGAAGAAGTGAGGAGTAAGACCCATAACAGCATTGACAAATATGGTCCTGGCAGAGCCTATGACCTGGGCAACCCCTCCGGCTTCAAACGATTCAGGGACTACATCAAGGAAATAACCGAATTTGTCTCCCTTTTTGAAATCCCGAATACTGCGGTTTCTGTACTTGCCTTCTATTCGTCCTTCAATAGTATCCGATTCCACAAGGAAGGGGAGTTCGACGACTTTTTTAGCTTCCAGATCCTGTTCAACAAGATCCTTGGCGGCGATTATGTCGCTTTCACTTACTCCGCTGATCCGAATGTCGTATTTGGCACATAAAAATGAGTTATATATAACGCCGCCTAATATCAGATGGTCCACTTTTTTGTATATCTGGTTGAGAGGGCCGATCTTGGTGTCATACTTGGCACCGGCCACTACGGCAACAAAAGGACGCTTAGGTTTCAGGAGATGCTTTAGATTCGACAGTTCCCTCTGGAGGAGAAAGCCGGCAAAGCTGGGCAGGTGTTTTGTGATATCATAAGTGGAGGCATGGGGCTGCCATGAGCCGAAAGCGTCATTGACAAAAACATCGGCCAGGCCGGCAAGTTGAACTGCAAAGCGTTTCCGTTTCTCGTCATCGCCTTCTTCGCCTTCAAACCAGCGAGTATTTGGAAGATATATACCTCCTATCCTGTGGGCGAGAAGATCTCTGATATGCAAATTGATAGAGGTGTCGATCTCCCTGATGCCTTTTTCAGGGTCGACAGGAAACTGTGGTACGACAAATTTTGTATAAAGTTTACGTTCCAGGTATTCAACCACCGGCTGGACAGAGCTGTTGTCCTCTATCTTGATCCGGCCTGTCTTTTTGTCGCGTGGCCGCCCAACATGGGTCATAAGTATGAGCCTGCCGCCTCTTTCAACGATATTGTATAGGGTGCCCAAAGTGGCATCAATACGATAAGGGTCTCGAATCTCACCCTTTTTAACAACATTATGGTCAACACGGACAAGAACGACCTTATTACTGAGATCAGCATCCTGTATCAGTGGCAATCTGGGATCAATATCCTGGTTTGTCATAACCGCACTCCTTTCAAAATATCATAAGCTTTTATCGAGCATTATTCCAAGAATTATTTCATTTACTTTTGACATACTCAGGAAACTGATTTTGCTTAAATTATAAATTGTTTCCTCAGCAGTTTTTCCGACAAAACCTTCTAAATGAGAAATACCATAATTAGCCAGAGCCATATAAGCAGAACGGATTGCAGAATCTGTGGCACTGGCTACTTTTAAAGAACATCCCCCTTTTGCTCCGTCACAGAGCATACCCCCCAAATCACTGATTAAACTATTGACGGCAAAAGTAATCTTTTCCATATCATTTCCGCATTGCTGGTAAACAACGGCAGCAGTTGCGCATACTCCTGCCGCAGTAGCGCATCCGCAAAGGGGGGATAAATCACCGGTTCGGTACCCTCGTGTTTTAGAACTGCCTTAAGAATATTCAATTTCCCCCCTTCCCTTCTATCGCCAGGTTAATCCGCAGCAGCGGAAAGCTTCCGGTAATTTTTTATTTTGCTCACAGCTTCAATTCCAATCGACCAGAATGAAACCGACACTAATACGATTAACATCGTGGTCGTAATCCAGAAGGCTTTCGCCGTAACCTTTGAAGTACTGGATATAAACACTGACCTTCTCAATAATCTGAATACTCCATTCAAGCTGCAGGGCGCCTCGATTTTTATTAGTTTGAAAGTTGTTACGCAGCATCACTCCGAACCTGTTTTTATTACACAAATAGTAGCCCCAGATCTCTCCGGGTCCCATATAATCACTAATATCCGGATTATCATCGTCTTTTGAGCTTTCTGGAATTCGGTACCAGGCCTTCAAGAGCAGAGTGAAATCGCCTCTCTCGAAACCCATGTTTCCCACGATGCGGTTCCAGCTCCTGGAGAGCGGTTCAGAGCGGCCGTTGGATTGATGATTGAAGCCTAAATTG
>JAUWMJ010000169.1 GCA_030613225.1 Desulfobacterales bacterium | reverse complement strand
CAACGCTCACAACCTGTTCCTGTACGTGTAGCCAGGGCGGAAATAAGGTCGGTTTCAGATCAAATATCGCTGGTTGGAACGGCAGAAGCAATTGCAAAAAGTACGATTGCCTCCGAAGTCTCCGGCATTGTAGAATATTTTCCGGTAAAAGAGGGAAATTATATCAAAAAAGGAGATCTCCTTGTAAAATTAAAGTCCACTGTTTTAAAACTCATACTAAAAGGTGCTGTTGCGGCAAAGGAGAAGTCCATTGCAAATCTTGAAAAAGCCAAAAAAGAGCTTGCCAGGGTAAGCAGGCTGAAAGACGCAAACAGTATCGCTGAAAGAAAATATGATGAAGCCCTTTATAACTACCGTGCTCTCTGTCAGGAACTGGTGCAAAATAATGCGAAAATAGAACAACTTGAGTATGAAATTTCACAAAAAAAAGTTCTTTCACCTTTTTCAGGTTTCATAGCCGGTGAACACACACAGGTGGGCCAATGGGTCAGCGCCGGTGGAGATGTGGTTACTCTCATTGATCTTAGCAAAATACGCATAACTGTTGATGTTCCTGAGCGGTATGCAGTCCTGCTCACTACAAAAGGCAGGGTCAAGGTTAATGTTAAAAGCATACCAGGCAAACCGCTTTCAGGGAAGATTTATGCAATACTCCCCCAGGGGAATCCGGATTCCAGAACATTCCCTGTTAGGATAAACCTTGCAAATCCCGGGTTTAAAATAAGAAGCGGGATGGAGGTATTTGTAACCTTTGACCTGGCACGTACAAGGAACGCACTCCTTGTGCCAAAGGATTCGATAGTCACATCAGGAGAGGAAAAAATGGTCTTTTCCGTTGCCGACGGTAAAGCTGTTCCTGTCAGAGTAAAAGTTACAGGTTATTTTGACGGTAACGTGGCTGTTGAAGGAAATCTGAAGCCCGGTGATCAAGTCGTCATAAGGGGTAATGAGCGGTTGAGGCCGGGGCAGGCGGTAAGTGTGCAGGAATGATAATAAAATAGTAACATTAGGGCTATGGAAAATAAAACTTTTTTGTAGCTACTCAGGTTCACAGTTCAAGGGTTCACGGTTCACGGTTGAAGAGACATGAAAATTAAACGGTTTGAAGACATTGAGGCTTGGCAACTGGCGCGCGAGTTGACACAAAAAGTGTACAGACTGACGAAGAAGCCAGGATTTTCGAAGGACTACGGGCTGAAGAAACAGATACAAGATGCTGCCGGATCATCAATGCATAATATTGCCGAAGGTTTCGATTCTGAGACGAATCCCGAGTTCATCCGTTTCTTACGATATGCCAAGCGATCTTGCACTGAAGTTCAGAGTGAACTTTACGTAGCTCTGGACGAAGCGTACATATCTTCCGACGAATTTAAAGATACATATGAGCTGGCTAGACGAACCCGTGCTGCCGTTCGTGGATTCATCAACTATCTCAAAAAATATGAAAAGCTCAAAGCGACCAACCGTGAACCCTGAACCGTGAACCGTGAACCCAAGTAAGTACTAAACCAGCATTTAAAAAGATAACAGGGTGAGGGTAGATTGATAGTTGCATGGTTTAAATTATGAAACTCGTTGATACTGCAATAAAAAAGCCGGTTACCGTGACTGTAGGGGTAATACTTCTCGTTTTGTTCGGTTTTATCTCCCTTTTCAGGATCCCCATTCAACTGACCCCGAATGTGGATCTTCCCGAGATTTCAGTTGAAACCAGGTGGAGTGGCGCCAGTCCCCTGGAGGTAGAGCGTGAAATTATCGATGTCCAGGAAGAACAGCTTAAGAATCTGGATGGACTCGAAGAAATAAGCAGCGACAGTCGAGACGGCAGTGCATATATCAAACTTATGTTCGAGATCGGTACGGATACGGATGAAGCCCTGCTGAGAGTGTCGAATAAACTCGACCAGGTAAAAAGATATCCGGGCGACGTAGATAAGCCGGTAATAAAGTCCGGGGGAAGGCATGAAAGTGCTTTTACATGGATGATATTGAAAGGACTCGACGGATATAACGGTATATTGAAACAGGAATATGATTTTATCGATAAACATGTAAAACCACGCTTTGAAAGGGTTTCAGGTGTTGCGTCCGCCAATGTTTATGGCGGACAGGAAAGACAGGTGCAGGTCATTGTCGATTCGGATGCTTTAGCCGCGAGAATGGTTACCATACCGGAACTTATACGGACTTTGGATATTGAGAATAAAAATATAAGCGCCGGTGACTTTGATGAAGGGAAACGTCGATACATCGCACGAACAGTCGGCGAATTTAAAAGCATTGAGGATGTTTCAAAAATTATCATAAAAAGGATAAACGGCATCCCTGTATCCGTGGGAGATGTTGCCCGGGTTGTTCTTGATTATAAAAATCCGGAGGTGGTTGTAAGGCACGAAGGTGTTCCGACCATCGTTATGAATGCTGTCAGGGAGCCTGGCTCCAATCTCCTGGTTGTAATGGATAAACTAAAAAAAGTCCTTGAGGATTTAAATAACGGCATACTTAAGGAAAAAAGACTTGCAATAATCCAGGTTTATGATGAAACCGGCTATATTTACAGTGCCATCAACCTGGTCAGGAAAAATATTTTTATAGGGGGCACACTGGCAGTTATAGTGCTTCTTCTGTTTTTAAGAAATTTTGCCAGCACCATCATCGTATCCATTGCAATACCTGTTAGTGTGATAGGTACGTTTCTGGTTATGACCCTTTTCGGGCGGAATATCAATGTTGTCAGCCTGGCTGGCCTTTCCTTTGCTGTCGGTATGGTGGTGGACAACTCCATTGTAGTGTTTGAAAATATCTTCCGCCACCGGGAGATGGGCAAAACCCGTGTAGAAGCGGCCTATGACGGTACGACAGAGGTGTGGGGGGCTGTTTTGGCGAGTACCCTGACCACCGTTGCGGTTTTTCTCCCAATTATTTTTGTCCAGGAGGAAGCAGGCCAGCTTTTCCGTGATATAGCCATCGCTATCAGCAGTGCGGTTGTATTGAGCCTTATTATTTCAATTACGGCAATACCGACCCTTTCAGCAAAGATCCTTGGAAAAGTCAAACAGAAATCTACGCTCAAGCAAAAGCGAAAGAATAATGTTTACTCATTTGCAAAATGGTTTGTAGATAGCATCACAAAATTTATTTACTGGATGTGCAGTAGTGTATCAAGGCGCATCGGTATCGCTGCCCTGATGATATTTCTGGCAATAGCTTTTGCCTGGGCTTTAGCGCCAAAGACCGAGTACCTGCCTGAAGGAAACCGTGAGATGCTTTTTGGTATCCTCCTGCCCCCGCCAGGTTACAACCTTGGGGAACTTGAAGAAATTGCAAAAAATATAGAAAAGGACATTCTTCCATTGATTGAGCATGAAGGTAAAAGTGAAACCGCACAAAAGCTTAATCTGCCCCCTGTAAAAAATTTTTTCTATGTTGCATTCGGTCAGCAGGTATTTATGGGAATTGTTTCAAAGATCCAGGAAAGGACACGCGAACTGCTTCCTTTTGTTTACGGCACATTGAAAAAAATTCCCGGCATGATAGCAATCGTTCAGCAGCCGGGCCTTTTTTCCCGCGGGATAGGCAAGGGCAGATCGATTGAAATAGAGATAAAAGGGCCTGACCTTACCAAACTGATAAGTCTTGGCAAACAAATATTCGGTATGTCTTCCCAGGCTCTTCCCGGTTCACAGATACGCCCGATACCTGGCTTGGACCTTGGAAACCCTGAGATGAGGATCATACCGAACAGGGACCGGCTAACCCGCCTCGGTATGACCACATATGATCTTGGTTTAACACTGGATGTACTGGTGGATGGGGCCAAGGCAACTAATTACCGTCTCCATGGCGATGAAATAGATCTGGTTGTAAAAACTAAAGAAGGGAAACTGGAGCGTATCCAGGACCTTGCCGGCTTTCCCGTAATCGCTCCTTCCGGGGAGAAAGTGACATTGGGATCTCTGGCTGATATCAGTCTGGAAGAAGGACCAACCATGATTAACCACATCGATTCACAGCGTGCAATTACGATTATGGTAATCCCGCCCAGGGAAATACCTTTAGAGACTGCAATGGATATTATCAGGGACAAAGTTGTAAATCCCATTAAGGCAAGCGGAACTTTATCTAATCTCTACAGCTTAAAGTTAGGCGGGACTGCCGATGACTTAACAAGAACAAAACAGGCCCTTATGTGGAATTTTATCCTGGCAATTGTTATCAGTTATCTGCTCATGTCCGCACTTTTTGAAAATTTTTTCTATCCCTTGATCATTATGTTCAGTGTACCCCTGGCTGCTGCAGGCGGATTTATCGGCCTGTTTCTGGTGAACGTTTTTATTACTTACCAGCCTCTCGATATAATAACTATGCTGGGATTTATTATTCTTGTCGGTATTGTGGTGAATAACGCAATCCTTATTGTTCATCAAACATTGAAAAATATACGTGAAGGAAATATGGACCCGCGTGATGCAATTGTCGAATCGGTGCGAACGCGCATCAGGCCGATATACATGAGCAGCATCACAACAGTATGTGCAATGCTTCCCCTGGTTCTGTCCCCCGGCGCAGGTTCTGAATTTTACAGGGGGCTTGGCAGTGTAGTAGTAGGAGGCCTTTTAGCTTCAACGATTTTTACAATATTTTTAATTCCGGCCCTTCTAAGTCTTGCTTTCGACGCTGCAAAGGCCATTAAGAAGTATTTGTAGCATTAATAGATATGGTCCGGTTCGACCTTAATAAATGACACAAAAAATAAAAACTAATCACGAAAGCCCGAAAAGACGAAAACACGAAAAAATAACCATAGAAAAGATGTTTCGTGCTTTCTTCCTTTCGTGTTTTCGTGATTAAAAATATAATCAGACAGAATTCTACACTAAAAAAGCATATGAACTCTTTATCTACCATTCATAATCAGAAATCAAATACCGATTATCCGGTCCCTGAAATCCTTGCGCCTGCAGGAAACAGGGCATCTTTTCTGGCAGCTCTGGCAGGAGGTGCTGATGCTGTTTATTGCGGAATGAAGCATTTTTCAGCCCGCATGATGGCAAAAAATTTCAGCCTGGAGGAATTTGCCTCTCTTACACGGCTGGCCCACGACATGGGGATTAAGGTCTATGTGGCTTTCAACTCCCTTTTAAAACCTGATGACTTAAACCAAGCAGCAAGACTCGCCGAGGCTCTGGAAAGATGGGTTAAACCCGACGCACTCATCATTTCCGATCTTTCTTTTGTACAACTTGTCAGGCAAACAGGTTTTTCAGGCGAACTTCATTTATCGACACTGGCCAACGCGAGCTTTCCGGCTGCCTTGAATCTAATTCGAGAAAAGCTGGGAATAGACAGGGTAGTTGTTCCGAGGGAGCTTAGTATTGACGAAGTTAAAGCTCTTGCCAAAGCCTGCCCGGATGGACTTGGTCTTGAGGTATTCATACATGGTGCTCTTTGTTATGCTGTTTCCGGAAGGTGCTACTGGAGCAGCTATTTTGGAGGCAAAAGTGGCCTCAGGGGCAGATGCGTTCAGCCCTGCCGCAGGTTTTATACTCAAAATGGTCAGAAAAAAAGATTTTTTTCATGTCAGGATCTCTCCCTTGATGTTCTGGCAAAGGTTCTTTTGTCGGTACCCGAGGTGAAAGCGTGGAAGATTGAAGGCAGGAAAAAAGGACCGCATTATGTTTACTATACAGTCAAAGCATACAAGATGCTAAGAGACTTCGGAAGCGATCCTGAAAAGAAGAAATATGCCCTGGGATTACTTGAGCAGGCACTGGGTCGAATAACTACCCATTATAATTTCCTGCCGCAAAGACCTCAAAACCCGATAAACATTAAAGGGCAGACCGGCTCCGGCCTTCTTGCCGGAAAACTGCAAGGCGAAAGTCACAGACCTTTTCTTATTCCCAGAGAAGAACTTTTACCCGGTGATTTGCTTCGTATCGGGTATGAGGATGAGTCGTGGCATACTCTCCTTAAGGTTGGTAAATACATACCAAAAAGGGGACGGTTTTATCTAAAACTTACTTCAAAAAGAAAACCTCCCGGGGGTACGCCTGTTTTTCTAACGGACAGGATGGAAAAAGAGCTTGACGAACTTTTAACCGGACTTGAAAAAAAACTTGGCTGTATCCCGGCACCGAAAGTCACAATTTCGGCAATGAATGCCGGGCTTCCCCGCAAGGCAGGAAAAAAGGGGGCTGCCTTTGAACTTAACGTGTACAGGAAAGCCGGGAAAGGGAAAATGCAGGATCAAGTCGGTTGCTGGCTGTCAACTGAATCCCTGAAAGGACTTTTAAGGCATCTTTACTCCAATATCTGGTGGTGGCTACCCCCTGCAGTCTGGCCTGAAGGAGAGAATGAAATAGAGTCTCTTATAGGTCTTGCACTAAGAAAAGGGAGCAAAAATTTCGTGCTTAACGCTCCGTGGCAGATGGCCTTTTTCCAGGATACAATTAAGCGTGGCCGTGGCGGTTCTACTATTTCCAAATCGTACGGCAAAAGCTTAAATCTTTGGGCAGGTCCATTTTGCAACCTGGCCAATGCTCTGGCCATAGATGTAGCAAAATCGCTGGGTTTTTCAGGAGCCATTATAAGCCCTGAGCTGGGCAGCAAAGATTTTTTGCTGCTGCCCAAACAAAGTTCCCTTCCCCTGGGTGTTGTCATATCAGGCAACTGGCCGTTATGTATCTCAAGGATAATCTCTGAAGAGATAAAAAAAGAAACATTATTTGCAAGCCCCAAGGGCGAACATGCCTGGGTTAGAAATAATGGCCATGATTTCTGGGTTTATCCCAACTGGAAACTCGATATAAACAAGAAAAAGAATGAGCTTAAAAGAGCAGGTTACCGTCTTTTTGTACATCTTCATGAACCTTTGCCTAAAAGAGTGAAATTAAAAGCAAGGCCGGGGATGTGGAACTGGGATTTGGA
>JAUWMJ010000247.1 GCA_030613225.1 Desulfobacterales bacterium | reverse complement strand
TCTATTTTTTTAACCTTACAAACAAGGAAGATAAATATGAAAGTTATTGTTCTTGGCGGTGGACTTGTTGGTGGTCCCATGGCGATTGATCTTGCAAAAGATTCTTATATTGACGTAACGGTTGCAGATATAAATGAAAGCATATTAAAAAAACTTGAAGCTGTTTCACAAATTAAAACCATAAAACAGGATCTGTCCGATTCGTCAGCAATCAAATCGCTCATTGCAGATTTTGATATGGTTGTCAGTGCCGTCCCTGGATTTATGGGATTTAAAACCCTTAAAGCCATTATTGAATCTGATAAAAATGTTGTTGATATTGCATTTTCCCCTGAAGATGCCCTTGAACTTGATGAACTTGCAAAAGAGCATAATGTAACTGCCATTGTTGATTGCGGAGTTGCTCCCGGAATGAGCAACATGCTCACAGGCTATGCTGATCATATTCTGGATAAAACCGAAAATGTCATGATCTATGTCGGTGGTTTGCCTGAAATTCGGGAATGGCCCTATGAGTATAAAGCTGTATTCTCCCCGGTTGATGTTATTGAGGAGTATGTCAGACCTGCATTTTATGTGGAAAACGGTCATGTGATAAAAAGGCCTGCTTTAAGTGATCCTGAATATCTTGATTTTCCTGGTATAGGTACTCTTGAGGCCTTTAATACAGACGGGTTGAGATCCTTAATAAAAACCCTGGATATTCCCAATATGAAAGAAAAAACCATGCGGTATCCCGGGCATATAGAAAAGATGATTCTTTTAAGGGAGACCGGATTCTTCTCTGAAGAAGCGATTGATGTAAACGGCAAAATGATAAGGCCTTTGGATCTCACTGCAAAGCTTCTTTTCCCGAAATGGGAGCTTAAAGAGGGTGAAGTGGATATTACGGTTATGAAAATAATGGTTGATGGTGTACAAAACGGTAAAAAGATAAACTATACATGGGACCTTATTGACCGGTATGATCCTGAGACCAAGACCCATTCCATGGCAAGAACCACCGGTTACACTGCAACGGTTGCCCTCAGGATGATGAAACAGGGTCTGTTTGATCAAAAGGGAATCATTCCGCCTGAACTCATCGGTAAAAAACCGGAGTGTGTCAAATATATGATCGAGGGTCTTAAAGACAGAGGGGTTATTTACAAAGAGACCATCTTAGAATTAGAAAAATAGATATTGATGGATCATCTCCCGATTAGTTGCAGTTAATTAAGGCAAAATAGATGGGTTATCTTCAATTGAACAGGCGTTATTCCAGAGGGTACAAGGGGTCAATGCTCTGCATCACCAGTGTGAGTGAATGCAGTTGTTCGAATGATATCAGGTTGAGGCTTGCTGTAATCTTTCTGCAATCCAGAACTTGATAACTGACTGTCGGGGAACACCGAGTCGCTTAGCCTCTTTATCCAGAGAATGAATCATCCAGAGCGGGAAATCAACATTGACTCTTTTTTGCTCCTGTTCAGGTCGTCTGGCTTTTGAAAGATCCAGGTGCTTGACAACATTCTTTCCCTCATCAAACTTCTTGTCAAAGTCTTTAGCCTTCATATATCTCAATCTCCTCATCTCTCGCCCGGCGCACAGAGATAATACTTATGTCTTCAGAACGATAGGTGATAACTCCTGACCAGTGTTTTCCTGCTATCTTTCCAATAACCAAAAACCTCTGTTCATCCGTTGTTCTTGCCGGGATCTCCAACAAATCGAGATCCTCCAAAAGCGTCTGGGCTTGTGTAAAATCAATTCCATGCTTTTTTTTGTTGGTTTTTGATTTTGAGGGGTCAAATTCAAATATCATGGTATTAATATACCTATTTTTCTAACATTTTACGAGATCTGCATTATAAGGTTTAGCATCATTTTCCAGTAATAAATTACGAGGTCTGTATATATATGATTTATTGAAAAAAATCAATATTTTTATCATAAAAATGTTGCTGAAAACAAATGGTTGCTGACCATGTGGCGGCTCTTTCCGTCTTGACACACCGTCTTCTTTCATTCATATTCCGTAATTATCAGCGGTCGTTTGTTAAAAGAGGTTTATATGTCGCAATTGATGGAGAAAAAAAGGATAGAAATGATTGAAGCATTCTTGAAATTGACTCCGGAAGAAAGAGTGATTGAATCGGAAAAACGCTTTGATGAGATTTTAGAAAAAATGGCCCAACTATATAATATTTCACCAGGGGAAGCCTATGAAAAACTTATTGAAAATCGTAACAAAATGTATAGATGAATTTTCAATAAATAGAAATATCGCAAGGCGAGCTGCGATCATTGGTGGCGAAGGAATTATTTTGCACGGCATACCCCGGACGACTCTTGATGTGGATATTATATTTTTCTGCGGAGATGAAAAAAATAATATCAAAAGCCTTTGCAAAGTATTTACCGAGTATTTGGAACAAAAGCTGGAGGAACAGTTCAAAATAGAAATATTTGAGGCGTCTAAAGATGCTTCTGATCCTTTGAGACACGATTTAATAATAATAACGGATTTAAAAAAGCAATTTAAAAAATTTGATATACTCATAGCAAACTATAAATGGGAACTTGAAGGGCTCCTTGCTATGGATGCTTCGGATGCAGGGCCCCTTCAGCCATTTCCAAAGCCTTATCTGGTGGGTATGAAGCTTATGGCAGGGGGCTTGCAGGACGAGGAAGATATTCGAAGTTTATTTTTTATAATGACGGATTCAGAAAAAGAGAAAGCATGGGAATTGGCTCGTTTAGTCAGGCGTGACAAAAATTTAACAAGGATTATCTCTGAAGGTAGGCGCCCAGGGAAAGATGATCAAAAGGATGCGAGTATAGAAAAAATTTGAAATAGTCATAATGAGCCAATGATGCGATACGAAGGTTCCATATACAGGCCGCCGAGTGAGGCGGATTCCCTTTTGATACAGGCAACTATAGGCTGTCCTCACAATAAATGCACCTTTTGTATGATCTACAAGAAAAGGCCTGGATTTAAAGTCCGGGATATCTCTGAGATCAAGGAGGATATCTTAAAGGCTCGTGAATATTATGGACCCTATGTATGTACTATCTTTTTCCCGGATGGAAATACCATTGCCATGAAGACAGACGATCTGTGCGGAATCTGTCTTTTTGCCGGAGAGGTTTTCACGGACCTAAAGCGCATTACTGTATACGGCAGCATGCAGTTTATTCGCAAAAAAGGCTTAAAAGGGCTAAAGCGACTGGCTGAAGCGGGCCTTTCAAGGATTCATGTCGGTCTTGAATCGGGAGACGATGTTATTTTAAAACAGATTAAAAAGGGCACTAACAGCCTTGAGCAAATCGAATCCGGAAGGTGGGTTATGGATGCCGGTATCGAGCTTAGTTTGTATGTTATTTTAGGGATCGGTGGCAAAGAGCGTACAAAATTTCATGCAAAAGAGACTGCAAGGGTATTGAATAAAATAGCTCCTGACTTTATAAGACTTCGCACCTTTGTTCCCAAGATAAATACACCTCTTTTAGATGATGTTCAAAACGGCACTTTTAATATGCTCGGTCCCCGCGAGGTTCTTGAGGAAACCTTGTCTCTTATAAAAGGTATTCGAGTATCTTCCTATGTTACAAGTGACCATTACACCAATTATATAAACCTGGAAGGGAGGCTTCCTGATGAAAAAGAGCGGCTTCTCAATCAGATAGAAATATCGCTGAAAAAAGATGAAAAATCTTTCAGGGCCTTTTTTATAGGAACAGCATGAAAAAGATAATCACGAAAACACGAAAACACGAAAGAAAAACTATTATGGAGAAAAAAAGATGGTAACATTCGAATCATTGGTTGAACGCAGGGATAAAATCGCTGTAGTGGGTCTTGGTTATGTCGGCCTCCCGCTGGCTGTTCATCTTGCCGAACATTTTAACGTTATGGGTTATGATCTTAAAGATGAGCGAATCAAAGAGCTTAAAGCAGGGCTTGACCGGACATTGGAAGTGTCAAAAGAGCAGCTCGGCAAAACAAAAATCTTTTTTACAAGTGAACCAAAAGAACTTTCCGGGTGCAAGCTCATCATTGTTGCCGTACCGACACCTATCGATGAATACCGCATTCCGGATTTGAGCCCCCTTCGCGGCGCTTCTAAAGCCGTGGGAAAACACATGGTTAAAGACTCCTGTGTCGTATTTGAATCAACGGTCTATCCGGGTGCCACAGAAGAAGTCTGCGCACCCATTTTAGAAAAGGAATCGGGCTTAACCCTGGGTATGGATTTTACCCTTGGCTATTCACCGGAAAGGATAAACCCAGGGGATAAGGTGCATACAATCGACAAGATTATAAAAATCGTTTCCGGATCTGATGATAAGACTCGCCTGCTTTTGTCTGAAGTTTACGGTAAGATTGTAAAGGCCGGAATCCACCAGGCATCTTCCATAAAGGTAGCTGAAGCTGCAAAGGTTATTGAAAATACACAAAGAGACCTGAACATAGCTTTGATGAACGAACTGGCAATGATTTTTGATAAAGCAGGCATTGACACAAACGAAGTTCTTGAGGCTGCGGGAACCAAATGGAACTTTCTACCCTTCAGGCCCGGACTGGTGGGTGGACACTGTATCGGGGTCGACCCGTATTATTTGACGGTGAAGGCTGAGTCCCTTGGATATCATCCTGAGATGATACTGGCAGGCCGCAGGATAAACGACGGCATGGGTAAATATATTGCAGAAAAGGCCGTTAAACTGCTTATCGGTGCTGATAAACAGGTTCACGGCGCAAAGGTTGCTGTTTTAGGAATTACATTCAAGGAAGATGTTCCTGACTTAAGAAATACGAAGGTTGTGGATATTATCAGCGAACTTAATGAATACGGCATAGATGCCCTTGCTCACGATCCGCTTGCAGATGCTAAAGAAGCAGAAAATTATTATAATCTTGAATTAAAGGAGATGGACGACCTTGCAAGTGTTGATGCTGTTATCGTTGCGGTTATGCACAGGCCTTACAAAAAGATGGGACTTGAAGAGATCGCAGGACTGTGCTCAAAAGGCACTCCTATTATTATTGACGTAAAAAGCGGGTTCAGTCGGAAAGATGCGGAAAAGGGAGGCATGGTTTATTGGAGATTATAACCCTAAAGCGACATTTATCGCTAACCATAATGCACGTTTAAGCGTTTCGGGTTACGAGGTACGGGTTACGGGGCAATGCCGTTTCCTTAACAAACTGTTTTATAGGCGAAGTGAAATTGTTTCTGTTTTACCTTGTGATTACGTTTATATTTTCTTCCCGGGCGAATTCGCTCAATGGTTTGTATAAAAATTTTCTGAAGTTTTGAGACCATGGTTTGGACGATTTCCATAGGACGTATGAAAAGCAACACAATTGAGTGCTTCATTTTTGAAAGTGCCTGTGCAAAATTGATTTGATACTCAAATTTTCTCTGTTCAGAAATATGTTTGACTTCATCTTTTACAGTTAGAGCAATAA
>JAUWMJ010000274.1 GCA_030613225.1 Desulfobacterales bacterium | reverse complement strand
TGAATAAAAGGAGAAAAAACCATGACTGATGATTATATTAACAAAATAAAGGAAGGAGCCCGCGAAGATTATTTAGGTGAACGCGAGCGCCATATATAGGACGGAAAGAAAACATCATATTTATAAAAAGTGACGTTTTGCAAAGGTCTCGATAAAGGGAGGTATAATGAGTAAAACCGCGTTTATTACCGGCGCTACATCCGGTTTTGGTATGGCCTGCGCCAGGCGTTTTGCAAATGAAGGCTGGCGCCTTATACTTGCAGCACGGCGAAATGAAAGGCTGCAAGAGTTACAAAAAGAGCTTGGTAATAAGGAATCTGTACACGTAATTGTGCTCGATGTACGTGATCGTAGGGCAGTTCAGGGTGCGGTTGAAAACCTGCCGGATTCATTTAAAAAGGTTGATGTTCTGATTAACAACGCAGGTCTTGCCCTTGGTCTGGAGCCTGCCAATAAGGCCGATCTTGATGACTTGGAAACCATGGTTGATGCCAATATCAATGGGCTTATGTATTGCACACGCAGCCTGCTGCCGACAATGGCGGCGCGGAAACAGGGGCATATCATCAATCTTGGTTCTGTTGCCGGTAATTGGCCCTATCCGGGGGGAAATGTATATGGTGCAACAAAGGCCTTTGTAAAACAGTTTTCCAACAACTTGCGTGCCGATCTTCTTGGAACCCGGATTAGAGTGACGAACATTGAACCGGGGATGGCGGAAAGCGAGTTTTCCATAGTCCGTTTTGAGGGTGATACGGATAAAGCCGCACAGGTCTATGAAGGAATGAAGCCATTAATCCCGGATGACATTGCAGAAATTATTTATTGGG
The DNA here is from genome assembly GCA_030613225.1 of Desulfobacterales bacterium. The sequence continues at coordinate 4,254 of JAUWMJ010000274.1, read as the reverse complement.
TGGCGAGTCTTCCATCCCATGTTAATATTAACAGTCTTGAAGTTATGCCGACCAGCCAGTCCTGGGGTCCTCTTGCCGTTCATAGAAACAAGAGCTCCTGAAAGTCGCAAAAATACCGGCCTTTTATAGACACTTAGGGTTCACTCAAAGTGAGGTTGAACAATTATCCGAATTGTTGACAAGTTAAAAAAGGAACTTAAGTTTATCGACAGTTATAAACTGATCATTTATCAAAACTTTGGAGATAAAAATGGCAATTGAGACAAAAGAGCAGGTTTTTGAAAAAGTAATATCTATGAAAAAGCCTTTATGCCCGCACTGTAAAAAAGAGATGAGTATATGGGAGGTTCCTCTCATGACTTTTAGTGATGGGTTGGGATGGGGCGTACCCTATCTTTTTCTATGTTTTAATGACGAATGTCCTCTGTATAAACAGGGATGGGATGACCTGATGGAAAATTTTGCTCAAACCGCCTCATATCGCTGCATGAATTATCCCGGCACAGATACTTTTGAGCTGATGCCTGTTTTCAGTTCTATGGGTGCCACAGGACAGATTATCGACGACCAGGTTGTAGCTGCCGAAGAAGCTTTAAAAGAAGCAATTAAAAAAGGGTTTTCAATTCTTGCGGACTGCTATGTTTCAAAAGACTCCCCTGCGGTTCTACTATTGCTTATGGACCCGACTGAACCTGCAAAGGTCAGGTTAAAAGCGGCGGAAATGTTGGGGGATATCGGAGAATTGGAGGCCGTCGATGCCCTTAGAAACCTCAAAGTCGGTAACGAGCTTATTGAAAAAGAGATAGACAAATCAGTCAAAAAAATTCATGAAAGATATTTTACCCGGGACTGCCCTTTTTGTGCGGAAATAATAAAAAAGAAAGCTAAGATCTGTAAGCACTGTCAAAGAGAAGTGGCGGGTGAATAAGCGATAATCTTAATAAATGGTACATCATTAAGGGATTCCTCGATGGTCTTTTCGGCAGACAGAATTAAGTCTCGATCTTTCATCATTATTATCCTTATTATCCTTTTCAACCATTGTTGAAAATGTACATATTCGTGAATATACCAATTGGCGAGCCGAAGCTTAGAGTCCTTTGCAAAAAGTCCGATTTAGACGGCTTCACAACTCCCGCAAGGCTGGATTTGCGAAGCCGTCATTAATTACTATTGTATTTATTTTCAATACAATTCTCAGTTTTATTGACTATCTTATCAAAATATTTCACAACGCTTCCCCCACGGTATTTAACCATATTCCAGAGCCTGTCATCTTCACACACATAAAGAAATGTTTTCATAACGATTGTTTTTTTAAGTTTTAAATTCATCCGCGGTTCAAATGTTAATTCCAATGCCCCCATATCATTTTGTACATCCAGTGGATGGGTGATTTGCCAGCCTTTCTTTAAAAAAGCCTTACAAAGCTTTTCATGAAAGTCCAGAGCATATAAAATACTCTCTTTTCTTTTATTCGCAACAATACTTGTATTGGTAAGTATCTTGATCCCCACTTCGGTTTCTTTATTAGGGTATACGTTTTTGTCTATATACTTTTTAGAAAGAGCCGTTGTTATAAACGGAAAGTCTTCTGCAAAAGCAGCGGAAAAAGTTGTAGTAGAAATAAAAAACACCATAACCATCAAAATAATTTTTCTCATCTTTTTACTCCTATACTTTAACCTGATTCTTTAGGCTTTAAAAAAATTAATAGAACCTGAATGCATAATCTCAGATAATGCTTGAGAGCAAGGCGCAAGTCGATTAAAAAACGGAGCATACACGGTAGTATGTGAGTATTTTTCATTGGCTTGCAACACAGCTATCAAGCATTAGAAGGGGTTATGAAACTGGTTCTAAAAAGTTAACGTAAACCCCAAGAAAGGCCCAAACCATTTTTCTTCTATATACGCACCCCGCCATATAGTCCCTCTCGCATCCTGGCCAATCTCTTCAGCAAAAGGGAGTTTGTGGTGCAAATATCTAAAGCCCAATCTTGCACTCAAACCAACACGTTCTGAAAAATTATGAGAATATTTAAGCCCAAGGCTAAACTCCCATCCCGCTGACATACGGCCGGTTGCTTTAAATGAATCACCTTCAATATCCACACTGCCGATATAAAACAGGAAATCGAAAAAATAGTATGAATCAGAAACCAATCCAATATAGCTTCCATCCCATACACCGATTACCAGGTGATGCCCTTTTATTTGTGCATCCTGGATTGTTCCGGAAATAATCTCATCAGCCTCAACGGTAGCAAATCCCGAATCGTCTTTTTTAGTACCATAAAAATCGATGATGGCAATAGGCTTTTCATATACAATATACCTGTAACCTATTCCGGGCAAAATCGCATTCTTTCCTTTGCCGGCACGAAGTAAAAACAGTGCATCTGCTTTGAACCATTTTGAATTCATGTCCCATGCAGAGCCGTCAGGCACATCAAAGTACCCGCTGCCATGCTTGATGGTAAGCGTTCCTTTAAAAGTCGCACGTTGCAAATTAAAGTTCAAATACCAGGAATCACCAATACGTTGATTTATCTTCGATCTAAGCATTTCATAAACATTAGAATCTAAACTTTCAGATGCAAACGAAGAGTCTTCCTGCTCTAATTTTGATGTAAAATAATCCAAAATAAAACTCGTAACATCGTCTCCGGCTTTGTTATAGTTCAGCGATACCGAGTATCCGTAAATGATGGAAGGTTCTATATCATAATCCAAAACCGCACCCAGTTCATCCAATCCACTTTCAGACTTCCAGTGGGCATACCAGGCTTCTGAGCCGATAGAAAATGAAAAGGAATCATTCTCTTCTGATGCGAAAATATTTTTTTCAATACAAACCAGAAAGATAATAGAAAAAGCAATAATACAGATCTTTTTCATTATTTCTCCTTTCTATGCAAAATGATTTCTTTAATGCGATATATCGGCACCCTTTAATTTTCTTTCCACCAAATCGGGACGGTAAAATTTATTAAAAACAGGTTTCTTCTCATAAAGACGATTATTTTTAAGAAAATTTACACGCTTAATAAAATCACCATCTCCTAAAAAAAAGCCTTCCTGACTAATTGTAATGTTAGAATCTGAAAAACTGAATATGGTCGCTTTTATGTCTCCGCTTTTTGAATCAATGATTTCTATGCCGTCTTTTTTATGCCATGCTTTTGCGATATTATTCATTCCAATACTAAATGCCAATGCAATGTGGGAACCTGTCCAGAAATCGCTTTGGCCTCTTTTTATCAAATCCTGTATACTGTCAAATGTGTATAAAAATTTTCCATCAGGTAGCGAGAATATTTTATCACCTGCCAGAAAGGCATCACAAGCAGAGTTAAAACCAAAGGGATAATGATCATCGGCAAATCCTTTCAAAGTCGTAACGATCTTTTGTTTTTTTAAATCCCAAATCTCTACCTGGCTTTCTCTTTCAATATTGAGATGGCTCAAATTGCTCCAATACCATTGATAATAAGTTGATATCCCGATTGCAATAAACCGGTCGTCAGCGCTGAATTGTAATGATACGACATTAAAATAAGGCTTATCTTTTGATATTGGTATTTTTTTATAAATACTCCCATCGCGCCTGTTTACAATTATGGTTTCTTTGCTTGATCCAATTGCCAGGTAATCACCACTGTTACTTAGCGCTATTCCTCGCGACACCGAGCTTCTATCTACGGATTGTTTTAAAACAAGCGATTTTTGGAAAACATCCCAGATAAAGACTTTTCCATCATTTGTTCTAACGGACAGGTATCTGCCATTGCCATTTATCGACATACTGCCAATAAGATCTAAGCCGTCTTTTCTCTCCCAATCGGTAATTTCCCACAAAAGCTTACCATTGATTAAACTATAATATTTTATTGATCTTTCCGGCTCTTCTACTAAAGCCATATATTTTCCATCCGCTGACAAAGCCAATAAATGTATCCAACTTGAATCGCCTATCGTTAAAACTGAATCTTTGTGATTGTCTTGTAAAATCAGATCGTACCCTTCATAAAGCTGAAACCATCCCCCACTAACTGAATTTGAATAAATAAAATATCTTGAGTTTGGGCTTATAAAAACACGCGGCCATTCATGTAATCTGTCAATGAAGTTTTCGGAAATTTTTTTCCAACCCTTTATTTGCCAACATTCAGTATATGAACGATTTTTCTTTTCCACCGATAAAAATCTTCCGTCGGCGCTAAAATAAACCTTGAAATCGTCGTAGAAATCA
>JAUWMJ010000218.1 GCA_030613225.1 Desulfobacterales bacterium | reverse complement strand
ATATGCCGCTTTGCGACACTGTAACGAAAATAACTTGTTAATCATATCATAAGATTTTGAACATCGAACATCCAACGTCCAACATCGAATTTTGAATAAGGTATTCTGCCTATTTTTATTAACGTTAGAGCGAAGCGATTTCATCATTCGATGTTCAACGTTGGATATTCGATGTTCGATGTTCAAAAAACCGTTTTGTGACACTGTAATCAAAAATAACTTGTCAATCATATCAAGAAGTTATAATTGAGTTATTTGAAAGTAACGCTGATGGCTAAGTAGAAAGTTCCATATACAAGGCGCAGTGGTTTTTCAGGGATGAGGCAATACATGTAGTATGCCGAATTCCTGAAAAACCGCTGCAACGCAGTAGATGGGACTTTCTACGACGCCATCAAGTTTCATCCTCCTGAGTACAGAAATACTCAATCGTTTTCTGTGCGCATGTCTTGCAATACTTAAGTTTGGAAAGCATGGTATCGACCATGCGGTCATACAGCTTCTGGTTTTCCTCGTTGGTACGGTTTGCAAGTGCACCTATAAGACTCCCTGCACCTGCAATGTCGGATTTGAGCCGGACATCGGTAACCGCTTTGACCAGTTCCAGATTGTCCATGAAATCGTAATCAGGATCGACGGAAATTTTCTGGCCGTAGATTTTTCTAATGGATGTCCTGAATGCTTCACGCTGTTCCTTTGTCTTAAGTTCAAGCCTTTCTTCAACACTGTTGATATATCGCTCGTCGATCTTTAAAGCCTTTAGCTCTTTTGTCTGCGGATCTTTATACTTCCACATTTTATCCGGCCCAAGATTCTCGGCATCAATACCAATAATCATGTTCACATAGTTCATAACATCTTTTCGAATAGCAAAAGGCTCGTCCATGTATGCATTGAACATTTCGGTCATAATCCGTTCACGGTACAGACCTTTGGCGGTTTTAAGATCTTCCAGGTACTTTATTCTGTCATTTGCTTCTATTACGTAGTCAAGAACAATCCTGTCCAGGGCCTTGAAAACGTCGTATGAGAACATGCACTTGCCTTCATTTGTCTCGGAGCTTTCAATTAAAAGCTGGATGGCTCTGCCAAGGTTTCGCTGTCCCAGGCCCTTTTGACCAAAACGATTTATAATTTCAGGATCCTGGTTAAGCGTGTCGATAACTTCGGCCAGAGTTTTGATGCTTTTTTCTCCAGCGACTTCTCCTGCGGACAGTTTCATTGTTTCAATAGGTGTAAGCTTTTCGGACCGGGGGAGGCGGGTAAGTACCGAGGCAATTGATGCCGCGTAATTCAAATTGGGGTCCTGGTGCAGGTACTCCCGAGTCAACGTGGTTCTTGTTTCACTTCCTATGGCATATGCTGTAAGATATTTTTGCATTTTGTAATTCGTGTTGTGAGAAACATAGCAGATGCGGCACCTGTCTATAATCGGCGCTTCTTCCTTTTCAGAGAGAAATTTGTGGAATTCCGAGTTGTTGCTGGTGGCAACAATCAGAGTATCTATGGGCCATTTATATCCATCTATTTCAATTACACGGTTTTGGATGACCCCCAGGTAAACTTGAACCAGGTCTTTTTTGTTTTTGTATATTTCATCGGAAAAATGGATGCCTCCACCGGCAACACGGGCCAGGGCGCCCCTTCTTAAGTCAAAACGGTACGGGTTGTTGGTATCTGCAATATGAAGCAGCCTTTGGATGGACTCTTCTCCCAGCAGATCGACTGCGGAAGAAGTAATTTTGTCTTTTGCAGGGTATTTTCCCGTTACGGTCCCCAGGCTTTCAGTCAAAGGTACAGGAATGATCTCGATGAATTTTAGCATTTCATCAATGTTGCCGGCTGTAAAATTTTTAATATCGTTCCAGATATAGCCGCTGCAAGCGCCCATGGGCCGGTAATCATCGTAGAGCTTTTCAACTTCTTTATCCGAAAATCCTATCTGTTTAGCGAGAAATGTCTTATTTTCATCAGGAGCTTCAAAGAGGTTCATAGCCAGGATCAAAGGGTCTTCGTATGTCTGGGATTCAATGGTAGTAATCCGTCCATAATTGCCGAGCTTGTCCATATTGAGAAATTTAAAAGTGTATCTGCGATTTTTATCTTCTGTCAGGAAATTTCGGTATTTTGCACTTAGAAATTCCACAAAAAATGTTTTACCATTTCCCGGTTCACCGACAAATACGAAAGCCATTTCTCCGGAAGACCCGCCTTCGGAAGCGTCTTTTACATAGGAGACAAAACTGTTGATTTCATCATACATCCCTATGATATGTTTTTTCCCGGTTCGGAAAATGCTGAAATCGTAAGTCGTTTTGCCATTTACTACTACTTTCTCAATTTCACCTCCTAAAATCATCCTGGTAACACTTTGAAAGGCGTTTTCAAAACATCGTTTGCCTTCCTTAACAGCAGCCAGATGATATTGAAGCGTATTATTTTTCGATTTAGCCATTTTCCCTCCTGTTTATTCTTAAGTTCGACACGTCCTGAAATCGGATTATCTGAATGTGTCTTTTCAAGAAGCTAAAATGTTACTTTCGTCGTAACCGTGAACGGTTACCCTTTCGTCTTTGTTTATTCGCTGTCCAAAATCTCACGGACTTTTTTTAGCATATCCGCTAAACGATACGGTTTTGCGATAAACCCGGCTGCGCCTGATTCAATGGTTTTTTCTGTCTTTCCATTTTCTGGATAACCGCTGGAAATAATCACCTTTATATCAGGATAAATCTTAAGAAGCTCCTTTAGGCACTTATGTCCTCCCATTCCGGGCATTCCGATGTCGAGAATTACCAGATCAGGATAAGGATTTGATTTTTTAAATATTTCAATTGCATCTTCACCACTTTCAGCCGTGATCGCAGTATATCTAAAACGTTCCAGCATTATCTTTGCTATGTCCAGGACGGTTTCCTCATCATCTACCAGAAGAATAGTTTCGCTCCCGCCCTGTAACTTTTCTTCTTTTATATCGCTTGCTCTCACTTCTATGTCTGCCTTAAGCACGGGAAAGTAGATTCTAAAGGTAGCGCCTTCATCCGGTTTACTGTAGCTTGTAATATATCCGCCATTACTTTCCACAATACCATAGACCATGGCCAGCCCAAGGCCGGTTCCTTTTCCTACCTCCTTGGTTGTGAAAAAGGGCTCATAGATATGTTCCATGGTTTCTTTGTTCATGCCGAAACCGGTATCTGCAATGCTCAGCAGGACATATTCTCCGGGCATTGCAGCAGGGTGGATTTTGAAATATTCTTCATCTAAAACCACATTTTTTGTTTCGAAGACCAGCCTGCCGCCGTCAGGCATGGCATCCCTGGAGTTGACCCCAAGGTTCATAAGTATCTGTTCCATCTGGATCGGATCAGCATTAATGTTCTTAAGGTCATCTTCAAGGATGAGTTCGATATCAATCATCTTGGGGATGGTTCTTTTTAGAATCGTGTATGTTCGTTTAATCTCATTGTTGAGGTTTAAAGGTATTGGTTTGCTCTCAACATTTCGGCTGAATGTTAAAAGCTGCCTGGTTAATTCACTGCTCCTTTGGCCTGCCTTTTCAATTTGCTTTAATTGGAAAAATTCGGGATCTTCCTTTGATTTGTTCATAAGGAGAAGCTGGGTATAGCCCATGATTGCCTGAAGCAGGTTGTTAAAGTCATGGGAAATTCCTCCTGCCAGGGTGCCGACAGCCTCCATTTTGCAGGCCTGAAGGAGCTGGGCTTCATAAAGTTTCGTTTTGGAGATGTTGGTTAAAGCTATAATTTGTCCTTTAGCTGAGTCTGTCGGGTCTAAATTGCATGCCTGGATTCTGCAATCAAAAGTTGTGCCGTCCTTTCGAACCAATCGTGTTTCTACATGACCGATTCCTGTTTTTGTAATGCTATCATAAAGTTCCCTGCCAACCCGATTATACTCCTTATCATCAGGATAAAGAATCCTTACACTTTGTCCGATCCGGGAACCTTGTTCGTAACCGGTCATGCGGTATATCCTCTCATTGGCCCAATCCAGCTTGCGGTTGATGACCAGACCAATCCCCACAGGCGAAGCTCTGAGAATTGCCTTCATTTTTTCCCGGCTTTCTCGCAGCGCCTTTTCTGCCTGCCTGCGTGTAACAATATTGGTTATCAGGAAAAAGATAATAAGCGTAAGTATGATTATACTTGCAAAAACCGACCTTGTCAAAACTTTATGCACGGAATAAAAAGAGTAAGGTTTGTTGATAACAATACTGTCTGCCGGTAGCTCGGATTGTTTGATACCAAATTTCTGCATTTGCAGGTAATCAAACATAAAAAGTTTTGGGCTCTGCTTTAGAATAGGAATATTTTTAACATCTTTTCCGTTTAATATTTGCAGAGTTATTTTCGCGGCTGTTTCCCCCTGGGCGAATCCGCTGATCAGTTTGCCGCCGATAATTCCGTGTCCCAAGAAAAAATCCCAACAGCCGTATATCGGGACGCTGCTGACAGCAGCCATCATTTCGGAGACACGCCGAAAGGGTATAAGGTTGCCTTGCGCATCTCTGAATGAAGATATTATCAGTATTAAGCTATTTTTGGGAAGTGCCTTAATATGATCTTGTATCTGTTTGATATTAAGGCCTTCTGTAAAGGCAAAATCGACGGTTTCAACATAATCGGGAATTATTTTCTTAAGGCTTTCCTTATTAGCAAAATAGGTTGTTGTGTTAGAACCATAAATAAAAATATGTTTTATTCCGGGATGAAGTTTTAATGCAATATCAAGTGTTTCTCGGATTCCAACTTCCTCTGCGGTTTCGGTAAAAAGGAGCTTACCTTTTATCATGGAGTCCTTAAAATTATTAATTCCACAGAAGACAACAGGGGTGCCGGGGAAGAGTATGTCACTATATTTTAGCAGGAAATTTAATGCATTATTATCTGAACAGATTATCGCATCGAATTTACGGTTTCTGAACTTATATTTATAAATTTCATACAAGTGCCTTATGTATGCTGAATCATAAATTTTATTGATATCCAGATATTCGGTCTGGGTTTCTATTATTGGGTCGTCTTTTTTAAGTGCGGACTCAATTCCTTTATCGATAGCGTTAATCCGGGAAAGACCGTGATGGTAAGAATGAAGGACAAGAACCTTTTTTGCCTGGCTATCTTCTGCATATAAAGAAATCGGCCACGCTGTCAGCAGGCAGGCCGCCAGAACTGTGATTTCAAGGCATCTGAAAGCATTATTTGAACACAGTAGCATATTATCTCCATACAAACTGCATCAATTTATTTATTTCAGGCTATTTTTTCAGATGGTTCCTTATACCATTTTCTGTTGGAAAAGTATATCCTTAAAAGATAAAAATAACAGTTTGTAACTATTTGATTGACGCAACAAGCATGCCAGTTCAGGCGGATATGATTATACGGAAAACAGGATATGTCTGTTTTAACAATAAGATATGGGCTGATATTAATTTTTGAAGAGCTCTTTGTGTGCAGGCAAAGATAGTATGGAAGTTATGGCAGAACTTTCCGACAAATTTTTGACGGGAGAGAGAGAATATTATGACTGTAACAATACACACGCCTGCCACTGACCTTTATGTGTGATAGCATCTGTTTACACCGATATCACAGCGAGACCTTTGCAAAACGGCACTTTTCGAAGTCTGCGCTTATCTGTCTCCCGGCAACGCGTGACAGGCGAAACAAATTCGAATTTTGTTCCTGTTTGTACCTGTAAAAGCATCCTTTACGTATCCAAATAGTTCACTATGGCTTCGCCCTTAGGGCTCGCGCAAAAATAACTTCACATTTTATGCATCCCGGATTCAGGCCAGCTTTGCCCGATCCTCAACTCCAAAATCCTCGAAATAGCTCGCTATTCCTGTGGTTTTGCAGCCTCGGATCGAACAAATCTGACCTAAATCCATGCGCCTAAAATGTAAAGTTATTTTTGCGCGAACCCT
>JAUWMJ010000004.1 GCA_030613225.1 Desulfobacterales bacterium | reverse complement strand
GAAAAGTGCTTAATAATAGGTCGTTTATAAGGCTTAGCGCTATCATTTTGGGGGTAAAATGGGCTTTCTAAGATACATTTGAGGAATTGCCATTTAATTTAATAATTTCAGAGCGAATGTATTTTCATACTCCGAGTCAGGTCAATCACCATAAACGGTCTGTCCTTCACGTAGCTGATATTCATCATCACATTCATAAATCTTACGGCCTTTGGCCCGAATTCCCAACCGTTCTTTGATTTGTTCCATGAACGATTTATCTCAGACGGCAATGCTTTAGGTCCACTTGCTTTCCCGAACAATCTTTGATTGTTTTAAAGCCTCTTTTACCCATTGCTGATGTGATTGCTTCAATTCATCCATGAGTTTCAATGTAGATAATGCCTTTTTGCGCGTGCCATTTAACCATCCTTTGCTTAGCCTGCTTGATTCTACGCTGTTTGTCACATGATGTCAAATGGTTAGCCTGGCCCGACCCCAATGGTTTTACCGTTTCAGAGACCAAATTGTTCAAACCCTTGCGGGAATGGGCAAAGAAAAAACATTCTTTTTGGCGGGAATTATTTTTCTGTGGTTACTGTTTCGGCCATTGGGGAGCGTTTGCGTTGGTAATAATATTTCGGCCTAGATTCTTTGAGTATTGGTGGATAATAGACTATTTACTAACGGTTCTGGTGATTGCATGGCTGAGTGCTGTCAAGCGACAATTATGTGCTGGTTAATGGATAAAGCCAGCAAGTAAGGCGTGTGAAAGCTGTCTGAGAATGAAAGTTAAAATAGTCTATACAACCAATTGAATGGGGCTTATAACTTTTAAAGGGGAGGGTATCATGGATGACAATGACCTGAAAAATAAGACCGAAGCAAATGATTCAAAGAATTTGTGTATGAAAGAAACTAAAGAGGAAGGAGGTGAAGCTGGTCCGAGGGCTGAAGGGCTCTGGTTATTCTTTTTGGTCATGGTGGTGCTTATCGTTGGTGCACTTTTCGCTGGTTTTTTTCTGGGGCAGTTAAACGAGCTGAAAATCAATTTCTCCTACGTGGCCCTGGCCCTGATCGGCGTGTTTTTCCATCTTGCGAACCAGTACCGAGTGAGACGAGATGAAGAAGGATTCATCTGGGCTGAATATAAATATGATTACTATTTCCGTGCCCTGCAAGCTATTGTTTACGTGATAGTCATCAGTTATCTGGTAAGTAGAGGCAAATCAGAACTGTCCGGCGAGATGACTATGATTTCACTTCTTATCGGCATGTACATACGAAAGGTCGAAGAAGCGTTCGAGACCCTGGGAGACCGTTTTGGAGACACCATTAGAGGTATTCTTGGATCTACGGTCCAGAGGCTAACCCCTGCGGAGCGGAGGCAAAAGCTCGCAGAACTTGAGCAGCGCTGGACCGCTCTGAACAAGAACTATCTTAGTCTCAAGTCAAAGGTAGAGGAGCCAGAGCGCGGGGCAGTTGAGGGATTGATCTCAAAAGCCAAGGAGCTAATTCTGAAAGGTAAGGTTGAAGCTGCCGAGTTAAAACTCCTTGACCTCGATTTCAAAATCAAAAATCTTTAAATGTCCACATGGTATTGGTCGGTATTGGGGTCGGGCCAAAGTAACTAAATGAAATTATGGAGATAAAGGTCGATTTTAAGGCTTATTTTGGTTTTAACAGCCTATTTTGATAACGAAAAGGGGCTTATAAGGAAAAGCTCCATGACATAATTTTTGTTATATGGCCCATTTCATACCCCAAACGGTGCGTTTAAGCTCGAAAAACGGCCTTTTTATTAAGCTCTTTTGAAATTATTTCATAATGTTACCATGGCTCGATCCTATGTGCTCAAGTGATTCCGCAGATTGACGTCGATAATGGGCAAAAAGGCCATTTATGGAAGGACAATAGTTAGGGTCAAGAGAGGAGGAATAACCATGGCGAAGATACCAAGCAGATTGCCAACATCCAAACCGTTTGGTGAACAAATAGCGGATTTGGATCGTAAAGAGTATGAAGCTCTGGTCGATGCCAGGGCTGAGAAGATGGGAGCGCCTGCGTACAGTCAAGGAGATCCGCACTATGATTCCCGCCTCGAACGCGTCATTCTAGAAGAAAACTTCCTGTCTGTGAACTTTTTGAGCAAGGGCGCCAGATTGGCCAACAGCGTTTGTCGAATCGAGATGAAGGCATCACAAAGGGGGTCGGGCCACGATAAGTGGTTGATAATTCATGAAAAGTGTTTAATAATAGGCCGTTTATAAGGCTTAGCACTATCATTTTGGGGGTAAAATGGGCTTTCTAAGACACATGTGAGGAATTACTATTTAATTTACTAATTTCCAAGCGAATGTATTTTCATACTCCGAGTCAGGCCAATAAACGGTCTGTCCTTCACGTAGCTGATATTCATCATCACGTTCATAAATTTTACGGCCTTTGGCCCAAATTCCCAACCGTTCTTTGATTTGTTCCAGGAACGATTTATCTCCGACGGCAATGCTTTGGGTCAACTTGCTTTCCCGAACAATCTTTGATTGTTTTAAAGCCTCTTCTACCCATTGCTGATGTGATTGCTTCAATTCATCATGAGTTTCAATTTGGACTAAACTCATATAGCTTTTGAAGTCAATAATGCCGTATCTTTGCTTTGGCTTTTGGATTTCATTGTATCCTCTGTGACTCCATTCGTTGGGATGCTTTACTACACCTGCGCGAACCATGTTTAAATCAATATAGGCAATGCATCGGATTAAGTGCTCATTAGTTTGAATGGCGGTCGCATGATAGCGGTCTTCCCAGAAGGCACCATTGCGGCTTTTTCGTGGCATCGGTGGCAGCCCTAAGAATAGGGGACATAAGTTGATATTTATAAAGGTCTTTTGATATGGGAGTTATATGCCACGTAAGTAAAGAATAGATACACGAACTTTTCATCACATGTTTACCATTAAGGAGAAAGGAGATCATTATGACAAGATTAAATAGTACCTTTAATGATTCTTTAATATGGAATGATCTTTTAGAATCTATGCATAGACGGATAGAGGTCGATCTGCTGGAAGTCGAGAAAGTCATCGAGCTTGCACGACGAACGCCAGGACTTGCTGTTTATGAAGATGAGCTTCAGCAGCTATCTGTTTTTTTTGCGGAGGCGACTCAATTTTACCAGCAAAATGATCCGGACGGACTTACAGATCTAATTGAGTTTTGGGAACGCTATCGAAGCGCTGTCATTCAACGATATACTGCAATTACGCCGGTTGAGTTGAGAGCTGCCGATAAAGTTGTAACAGACATCTTTCAACGTTTCATTTCCTCGATACCTGATGATAAGATAGCTTACTCTTCTGATGCAGCACCTCTTGTTTATGGGGGTGAAGGAGGTTTAGGAGGATACTATACAAATCCGCCTGGTTGGAACAGACCGTTTGCAATCATAAATCTTCCGCATGCAGCTTTTGATAACGTCTGGCAATGGCTTGCCCTTCCCCATGAAACAGGCCACGACACATATGCCACAGTGGAGGGGCTCCCCGAAGACATTGATAACGTGCTCGATAATAGAATGAAATCAGCAGTAAATAATGGTGAAGTAAATATCCCGAATGTGTCGGTAGATCTAGCACCATATGGTGTAGATCACCAAATCGAATATTCAGGAGGAGAGTTTCTCTCGAAATTATGGAGAACCTGGGCAAATGAAGCACAGGCAGATATCGTCGGATTATTGAATTGCGGTGGAGCTGCAATAACTTCTCTGCAGCAGATAATACAATTTGGTACGATAGATCAATGGGTATTTTACCAGACTGATGAAGGTTTCAATGATTTTCCGGAGCCACACCCAACAGGTTATATCCGTAATTTGCTCAATATAGCAGCCCTCCGATTGATTGGTGATGGGCATGATAGCCTGGCTGATGAACTTACTTCACGTCTTAATCTTCTAGGCAATCCGGGAGATAACATCACATGGCATCTTAACAACACACCCATAATCTTTGCAAGCATGCCCATCGCAGAGCTGGCACGATCAGCAGAGCTTGCAGCCGAAGTGCTGGTTTCAAATAAATTTCCGTCATTGGGTAACCAGAGCTATAAGGACCTGGGTGACTTTACATCAAAAGACCAGCGAATTGTTGATTCGATGGCTGACCAGCTCGTTTCCGGTAAAGCGACGTTTTCACAGATTAATGGAGCAACAGCACGACACGCACTGGCGGCAACAATATTTGCCTTTGAAAAAGATCACTCAAAAGCTGCTTTGATAAATCGAACATTTAAACACTTCGCCTAAGTAAAATCGGGAAAACTAAGGGAAATATTATAGATGATATTTTCCTTCAAAATGTATTCGCTTCATTAGATCAGCGCATATTTCTGTAGATTAAGCAATGGAGGTTTTATGACCCTGAAGAATTACGGTGTACTGAAAGGCAGACCAATTGCACGGCGCTTAGGTTTTGGCCAATCGCCCCATTACCAAATTCATATTGTTGATGAGGAGGATTATCGCATCGCCATCAATGTTAAATCCAAAAAACATCCTTCAGAACTGCTTTATTTGATTGACGAGCAATTTGTTCATCCGATTACAGATGACATGTCGGAATTACAGCCTGGTTTTACGGAAGTTAACTGCCGACCAGGGGGATTGGCCATGGATTATATCCGGGGTAACCTGTTTGATCCACAGAAGATGGTGTCGCTGCCATATGATGTACCAGGACCGGATAACGATCTGAACGAAAAAATCGATTTTTATGTCCAGCGGTCATTGGGGGATGAGAATGCAATTATTTATGCTTTTGGTGAACGCTGGGGACCGGAGAATAATAAACGGGATAAATATTTTGGATTTAAACCCGGTAATGGAATTCATGATATTCATATGAATCAGGGCAGCGTGGAGCCGTTTAAGAAATATAATGGTGTTTGGCAGGATGGAGGTATGTTGATCCATTTCCCGGATGAGAAAAGGTGGGTTGCCGTATTTCTGGCTTTTCAGTCTCAGTGCTGGCACACAGATGACGTGGGCGGTGATTGTATCGGGGAAGGCAAGCTGCCGCCGGAAGAGAAAAGTATTGTTATTATTGCGGCAATGGTAAATCCGGCTGGTCATGATCCCGGAAGGGAAAGGGTGATGCTACTCAACACCACCGCTGGCAGCATTGAGTTGTCTGGATGGTCACTGGCAGATAAAAACAAACGCAAACATCCATTACCTCCCCAAACCCTTGAACCCGGTGAGGTGATTACTATTACTCTTCCGGGAGATACGCTACAGCTAAGTAATAAAGGAGGCATCATTACATTGCTCGATGATAAAGGCATAAAAATTCATGGGGTTCAATATACAAAAAGAGATGTTATTGGTCAGGGTTGTACCATCGTTTTTTAAATTTCTATAATTGATGAAATTTCGTTTTAATAACCAATAGGAGTGCATTATGAGACTTATGGATTGGAATATTGAATGGATGAATAATTGGTTTGTAGGGAACGGTCAAATTGGTTGGCGAATTTCGCATAGGGGGATTGAGAGTGTTCAAAACCTGGCCCAGCGGGTTGCAAACGTGATTTTATCGATTGATCCGGATGTGCTTACCATTCAGGAAGGACCGAGTGATCCGCGTGAAATGGATTTATTTGTCGATGGGTTTTTAACTGATAGCGGTCAGAAACTATATAACACTTTTGGAGGAGTAGATGGCCGAGCCCAAAAAGTATATATCCTTGTGAAACAGAATGGAAAATTAAATAATGCTCAGCAGGTTAATGATGATTTAACCAGTAGCATGCTGGAAGAGTGGATGGCTGATATAGATGGGGATACTTTTCTTGAGTCTTATCACTTTACCCGTGATCCTTTTGCTATAGATGGTACCATCAGTGATACTGATGAATCGATTCGAATAATTTCCCTTCACACAAAATCAAAATTTGTTAACCAGCAGCGTCAGATGTGGGAAGATCCAAATCGAAGACACGATTTTATAGTAGCTGCATTAAAGAATAGACGAAGAATCAGTACTGAGGCAATGCATACACGTGAGTATCTCGACAATTTGTATGAGAATGATTCTGAATCACTTGTTGCAATTACTGGTGATTTTAATGATGGACCTGGTATTGATTATTTTGAGAAAAATTATCTTACACATGGTGTTGCAGATATAATTATCGGCAGCAGTTACCACCCGGAACGACAGTTTAAACATGTTTTAATTGGTAATGTTCCCAATTCTGATTTATATACCGCAAGATTTAATGATTTTATAGATGAAATAGATGATCGTCCTGTTTTGCTGGATCATATACTCTTATCCCCGGCACTTGAAGGACGTTATTCGAATCCTCGAATTGCACATAATGTATATGATTCTGCGATTGACGCATCTCGACCGGTCAATGACCGGGATCGATACCCCAGTGATCACAGACCCATCGTAGTAGATATTACTTAAGGAGCTTCAGTATTTTTCCCCCTATAATGAAACGTAATCATTAAATCGGTTTTAATTTATTCTTTTCTGCAACTACGGTAACTTTCCTTTTGTGATCAAATAAAAGAGACAGGATTTTTAAATGTATTCTCTAAACAATAAACAGTCATACTTAGAGGAGGGGTGCAAAGGGGGTCGGGCCACGATAAGTGGTTGATAATTCATGAAATATGTTTAACAATAAGCCGTTATAAACGGCTTGGTTCTATGCTGTTTATCAAATGGTTAGCTTAGCCCGATCGAAATCGCCCCAGTTATCGTTACGTTTATCCGGTATGCCACCTGCTACGGTCTGCAAATCATCTCTTAAACAAACTTATCACTTCAGTGAGAAGCCCAGGATTGTCCTTCCAGAGGTGTTTATACCTCACGTCCATCAACGGGCTCTCTATCCGAAAATGGAAAATATATTAATCGGCGCTCAAATGCGCCGGGTCAAACGGCTGCTTTTTATTAATCAATGTATAGGCAATTATCAGCATTTATGTAGCCAGCTTAACGCGCATCTTTGTTTTAATCCCGCGCTTACTTTCCCTTCCACGAAGAAACCTGGCAAAGTATGTTTTGAACAGATCGACCCTTGTGGCCGCTACGAGGGCTAATATTTTAGAAAGGGGGGTGCTATGAACGGAAATAAAAGTTTATTACCGATAAAATGGTGGCAGTGGTTATTAATGTATCCAACTCTTGTAATTGCCCTTTTGGGCCACATACCAAATGGGATCAAGTTATATCATTCATACAAGACAGGAGTTTCATTTAGCAAAATTGATGCGTCTTCTGAACAGAATAACCTGTGGAAGAAAAATTTAGATTGTCTTACTGGTTTGAATTTTCATGAAGTCACTACTGCATCTAACGCAACTGTATCTGTTGGTATCTGTAAATCTGGAGACGTCCTGGTTTGTGGTAAGTCTGCGGATCCGACTGTCGAAGGAGAAAAACTTTGGATTAGTTTTAGCCAAATAAAGAAGAAACATACATCACTTATAATTAAAGATGCTTGGGCAGCCAGCATCAGGGAAAGTTTCTTAGTGGCTGAAGGAGGTGCAACAGTCATCTGCAGGAAATGGATTGGAGACGGTTTACTATTAATGCGGCTCAAATATCCAAATGGACAATGCGTTGATCAAACAATCAACACCTTTACTGGAGTTATTATAAGTACTGCTGAAGCACCATGCGATTCTCAATGCTAATTTATATTTGTATTGGAGTCAGGGACGATTTTTTAAAAGGCTGGCCGCTATCATAGAAGAGACCCAGACTTATTGCTTTGCCTGGGCATTAATTCCGAACCATTTTCATTTGCTACCTTAATTTTGCACGAGTTGGAGGCTTTCATATGCAAGGCATCTAAGGGCGAAGCCATAATGAACTATTGCGAGCCCTTAGTAACACAGCAGATGGAGGCCTCCATCTCCCCGAAGGGTTAAAATTGATGAGATAAAATCGATCATTATCCTTTTTACCATTTGGGTGTTATATTTTTAATAACACATTTTGCTAAACCCGCTGGTTATCGTTATAAGAACAGTTTCTCATTAATTTTCATGCAAGATTCAGGTACTAATAAAGACGAGTACAACCTCCATATCTACGGAGATGCGTCGGTTGCTTACCGGTATACAGTTTCTTTTAATCGGCGCCATCGTCGCTATGGCCAGCTTTTTCAAAGTCGTTATCCCGGTTAAATAGTTTCTTCCAAAAAGCACCCTTTCTTAAACTCATTCCAACGGGAACACGTTTCTCCCATAAAGATATCATTAGATTTAACAGGGCATGGCAAATCGATTCTATGCCAGGAGGATGTCTATCTTTTGGAGTTAGTTCGCTAAGTTCTTCTCCAATTCAGTTGGAGAAGAGGGTCCAAGGATTCCAGAGGTCAAGGATTCAAGTGTTTGTTTTCTAAAGATTTTATCAGAGCTTTTAACATTCTTTCGATTTCTGCTATGTCTTTTTTAGGTAGCTCAAACAATTCAAGAAAGAATTATTTGCGATACGTTAAAAAAAGGGATGGCCCAGGGAAAACGGCCGGAATTAGTCGGTGGAGGATTGGTTCGCAGTTTGGGCGGTTGGTCAGCTGTGAAAGCTCTGCGAAAAGTCGGGGCCTATATGAAAGGTGATGAACGTATTCTAGGCAGCGAAGACTTTGTTGAAGTCTGATTAAAAGTGACTTCATAAATTAGTCTGAAATTATTCAAATAGATGAAAGGAGGGTATTATGGCAGAAGCAAAATCTATTAGAGACCTCATGCGCATACGTGCACATAATCGGCAGTTCCTTGATTCAATCAACGGAACACTCGGAACTGCACTTGGGTTTAAGAAAAAAACCGGTGAAGATCCAAGCTACCAGCCGGCTATAATCGTGTTTGTGCCTATGAAAATCAACCCGAAGTGGATTCCAGGCGCACAGTTGATACCAAAGAAGTTGGACGGACCGGATGGTCTGTGGTGTGCACTGGATGTTGTTGAAGGGGGACAAGCTGAGGCCGAGGAGTTGGTGCCCGAATCACCCAGTGAATTGGCTGAACGGCTACGAGGATGGGACGATCGGGTCTGGTCTGGCTCACAGGTTTCTCACTGGGTGGACCAGGCTGAAGGCAGATATAGCATTGGAACTTTAGGTGCCTTTGCCAGAAGTCGCGATAATAACTCTTTGGGATTCTTGACTAACATGCATGTGGGCATTGAGCAAGGACAAAAACTCTTCCATCCAGTTCCCTGGGGAACACATCTCGGTACCACTCAAAAGGTAATAGAATTTGTGGAGGACCAAGAATGGTATGGCCCGCTGGTGGATGAACCGTCAACTCTGGTTCGGGTGGACTGCGCCTTTGTAGAAAAGGCACAGGACTTTGACGAGGCAAACATTAATCCCCACATGATGGGTGTTGGTAAACTGGGGCCGGTCAAGAATATCTCCCTTGATGACATGTCTATTATCGGGCAGAGGGTATTACGTGTGGGACGTACCACGGGTTTACGGCACGGCACTCTTGCGGCCTTTGGTTATGAATTTATTGATGCGCCAGACGCGGCTGCTTATACAGATTTGCTTATTATCGGTGATAACAACATTCCTTTTTCAACCCATGGTGACAGCGGCAGCTTGATTGTAACAGATGATTTCGAACACAATCCGATCGGCCTATTATGGGGCGGCTGGCAGGAGAAGTTGCGCACCGGATACGCACAAGAAAAATGGACATACGGCATTGCCCTATCCCGTGTATTAGATGCGCTGGAAATCGATCTGACTTTGAGTCTATAGAGGATTAAAGGCCCAACATTCGCGCGTTCGAAAATCGTGAACCCAATATTTAAAAAAGTTTAAGGCTAAATGAAAAGACGATAGAAATAAGGGACATCCTATAATCCCCTTGTCAAGAAAAAAATGATCATTTCAAAATGGCTATGATATCAATATGATATGAAGAGTATCATTTTTAAGGCGCACTTCTCCCAATAGCTCTTTGACAACTTTTCGGCGATCCTCCCACAAGTACGAACTCTGCCTTTGATCGTTACGTTTATCCGGTATTCCTCACAACATGAAGACTGCCGATCATCCCGTATCCAGAGTGAAAAGTTCAGTCCCGCCAAACAAAAAGGCGGGCAGGGCCCGGCCCGGTATTGTCCCTCCAGAGTCTAAAGCTCCAATGTCCATGATCTGGCTTTCTCACCGAAACTGGAAAATAAATTAGTCGGCACTCAAATGCGCCGGATAAAACGGCAGACTTTTCTTCATCAATGCCCAGGCAATTATCAGCATTTTTGCAGCCAGCTTAGAGAGCCAAGTGGGGTCGGAACATAAGAGCTTCGCTTTTTTGGCGGATAGACTAGAATTATACTCTGGAATATCGTGAAAACACCCAAAATATTAAGTAACACACAGGTTGTTTGTGTATTGGATACAAATAACGATGGTGAATATGGTTTGTTTTAGAAATGCCCGGCAAGATGTGCTGATTGATGGAGAAGACCCAAAAGTAAAAATGGGACTGGAAGATAGCTATAATTTGAGGAGGTTAATATGCAAAAAGATTTTCATTATTGTGCTATAAAGGTTTTGGCGGAAAAAGCAGGCTTTAGGTCGAATGAGGCTCAAATTATTGCGTATGCTTCACAGTATACAGATGATGCGGTAGCACATAAAAAGCTAAAAATTAAGAATGTTCCTGCGATTAAATATCCACGCCTCAAGGGTGAACATTTCGATCCCATTTGCACTGCTCATAGAGGCATGCAATTTCTAACCGGGCTAAGAAAAGACGTTCAACGCAAGGTCTATATTCCATTCCACTTCCTGCCTTCTGATGAATATGGAGGTAAGGGGCGTTATAATTACCGTACTGTTCCTGATGGCAATTTTGCTCGTAAGATAGTGAAAAATGCAATTAAAGAGTTAAATAAAAATGAAGGAGAAAGGGATCAAAAGCTTATTAAACTCGGGATTGCTCTTCATACTTACGCAGATACTTGGTCACACCAACGATTTTCTGGTCGGCACAGTGCTAAAGACAATGATATTGAACGAATACATATTTTTGAGGATGACAGATGGGAATCTCTTTCTTATCTGGATCAACTAAAGCTAAACATAATACCAGATGTTGGTCATGCCGAAGCTTTATTCTATCCAGATCAAGCACACCTCAAATGGAAATATGAACATGACTACTCAGGGGTAGAAATATCCAGGGATAATACAAACATTTTTATTGATGCAGCATATTCTATTTTCACACTTTTATGTGAAGCAAACAAAATGGCTTCTAATTGGAAAAAGTATGTCAGTCGGCTTGTAGAATGCCTATCTACACCTACTGACTCAATTAAAAAGAAGTTCCACGCTTACAAAAGTGTGTTTCCTGAAATTGACTTTAATTATAATAATGAGGAATGGAAAAAACAAGCACTCAAAGGCGATAGTTACGATTGGCTTGACTTCGAAGAAGATGATTATGGAACTCAAGAATATGTCTATAACAATGATTTGAAGTGGTTCTATTTTCACATAGAGGCATTAGAACAAAGAAAGTTTGTAAACAAACGAATTCGTGGTGACTTGCTTTAAAAAGCTAAAGGGGGCATTTTGCAAAGGTCTCTATAATTGAGTGGTAACAAAGATATTTTTTTAAGTTGGAGGTGTAAGATGACGACTATGGAAGATTACAATATCAATAAGGTCCACACATATAGAATTAATGATATTCCAGTGAAAACGGGTGATTTGATCTGTACGGTTGATGGTAATCCCTCGTTTCTTATTGGTCAATTCTGGTGGATTGTTGGTAAGTTTATTCCGGGCGATGTTGATCATATTGTTATATACGTTGGACCAGGCGGCCGATGTGTAGAAGCTGGAGCAAAGGGAAAGGTAATTACTTTCGAGATTTCGAACAATCAATGGGATCCTCTCTTAATGTTTGAACAAAGATATATCATGGACAGACTCTATGGTGTATCTTATCCTCTAGAGGGTCGGAATCTTCAACATGATCAGATAGAGCAAATTCGTATAGATGTGGCACAATATTGTCTTCAACAAGCAAGAGAGAAAAAACCGTATAATTTGAATTTTCCTAATTCCGACACAGAAGAGGCTTTTTACTGTAGTCAGTTGGCTTATAAGGCTTATATGCGTTACGACATTAACCTCAACTCGGAAAAAGACATCCCAAATATTCCTTTTTCAAAAAGTATCGTATTTCCACACGAAGTATGGGCAGCGTGCCATGAGAGACGCATCTGGAATGGTTAGAAGGTGAAAGGTTATGCGTATGACACAGAAAGTTGATGCAGTTTTTGAAGGTTGTGGGGTAAAGGATATAGACTTGGTTGTGACGGATTTGGGGATGTCCTTCAAATTTACAGTTTTAATGGAAGTGTTTTTCTGTACTGTTATTCGTCGACAAAGGAGCTTGAAATTTCCATAACAGAGCTTTCTAAATAATTGAAAATATAATTTCAGTCGTCAACCCTGAGGTAAAACGAGGCGAAGAGATAATTTCTGAAAGGAACTATTCACTAACAGATTTATTAAAACTGCATATCTGAAAAGCGCACCTAAAACTACATAAAACTACACGAAGAAAAGAAGCGAGGAGGGAGAGGGAAATGAAGATAAAAATACTGGCAATGTCAGATACCCACATCGGAGACCCGGCTTCGTTACTTACTTACGATGGCGAACGGAGAGCGCTGTTTCGAGCCATCCGTGAATTCACTGAAGGAACTGATGATTATCCCGCCGAAGTTGATACTGTGGTTTTGCTTGGGGATATCTGCGAGAAGTGTCTGGCCAGGGAAGAGAAATCCCAAGTAGAGACCACGGCCTTTATGAAGATGCTCTTGAAGTCGGTACGCATTACAGGTAAGATTGTATATCTGTTTGGCAATCATGATCATACACTTTGGAGGGATCTTGTCAATCAGGAAAACAAGAAATACGATATCACACCTCTTGGAGCCCCAATCCTCCTTGATCCAAAAGCTGGTCCTGTTAAAAGTAGACTTGCGCGTATCTTCTTCAATTACCCCGATGGCTCGCTGTGCCGCGCTCCTTCAGGGAATATAGACGATGCCTCTTTACCCGTAAAGTTTTATATAGGCAACTTCTTTTATAAGACAAGCGTGGGAGAGCGTTTCTACCTGTTCACTCACGGACAGCACTGGCGCAAGGATGTCACTAGCGATTCATTTATGAAACTTTTCGAATACGTGGACAGGCCATTCATTGGCCATGACATAAAGGCACCCAATAACCCTTATAGTGCAAAGGATCTGTTGAATCTCGAAAAACGGACATACAGATTCCTCGACTCAATGTGGTCCAATGATGGGAACGAGGATATGTCCCGTAAGGCCTTTTCTTGGTTCATCTTATCTAATCTGGCGAGTATCTTTGAGGTTCGTAAAGGAGTAGAAAGGCATACGTTCTTCTGCAATGTTGATGACAAGTTAGTACCGGAACCTGAGAGCTCAAGGAGAGTGCGGAACTTCCATGAGGATGGTGATTATGACGGTCCCACCAAACGCTTTCTAAGATATAGAGAGGTCTTTCGCAATACTCCTGATTTCAAAGATCTTGCTAATAGACCTCTCACCTTTGTTTATGGAGACACTCATGACGGTGGTTACGATCTTGTTCCTCATATATTAGACCCGAAAAAGGAGATGAGATTATATAACACGGGGGCCTGGATATCTCACAGTGGGCGCCACCATCCGCCCGGATACCTTTTTGCGATAAAAGAAGGAGGGGAGTGGTTGGTGGAGGTAGCCCACGATGGTAAAGCATTGGAATCGGCAGCACATGATTCCGAACACCTGCGAAAGACTCTAGATAAGTGGCAATGGCATTTTCTCAAGCTTCTGCAAAAGCTGAAGTAAGCTGAGGATTAGGGGACGTACATAAGTTTATAAGTGGACATGTGTAAAGGTCTTTTGATATTGGAGTTATATGCCACGTAAGTCAAGAATAGATACTCCAGGAGCTCTTCATTACATTATTGCCAGAGGCATTGATCGCAAAAACATATTTAAGGATGATAAAGACAGGGACGATTTTTTAAAAGGCTGGCCGCTATCATAGTAGAGACCCAGACTTATTGCTTTGCCTGGGCATTAATTCCGAACCATTTTCATTTACTTATAAAGACGGGGGCAACCCCTATCTCTACGGTGATGCGTCGGTTGCTTACCGGTTATGCAGTTTCTTTTAATCGGCGCCATCGTCGCTATGGCCATCTTTTTCAAAATCGTTACCCCGGTTAAATAGTTTCTGCCAAAAAGCATCTTTTCTTAAACTCATTCCAACGGAAACACGTTTTTCCCATAAAGATATCATTAGATTTAACAGGGCATGGCAAATCGATTCTATGCCAGGAGGATGCCTATCTTTTAGAGTTAGTTCGCTATATTCATTTAAATCCCCTGCGTGCCGGGATTGTAGATAAATTGAGGGCATTGGATAAATATCCATATTGCGGTCATGCCGTGATTTTAAGAAAGCGAAAGAACAACTGGCAGAATACGGAATATGTTCTTAGAATGTTTGCAAAGAAAGTTTCAACAGCCCGCAGCCTCTATCGAGAATTTGTTAAAAAAGGGCTGGCCCAGGGAAAACGGCCGGAATTAGTCGGTGGAGGATTGGTTCACAGTTTGGGCGGTTGGTCAGCTGTGAAAGCTCTGCGAAAAGTCAGGGCCTATATGAAAGGTGATGAACGTATTTTAGGCAGCGGACACTTTGTTGAAGGTATATTGGCACAGGCCAAGGAAGATCTTGAGCTAAGGGGAAGAAAAGGGGACAGGCAGATAATACCTTACCCTGTCCAAGTTTCAATAGTATACTTTACGGTTGATAATTGTTTTTCTAGCAACTTCAAAACGAGTTGCTGAAATTACAATTTGAGATGTCTTTATCAAAAAGCGAGGTTAGAAGATGAAAATTTGCATTGATGCGGGCCATGGCGGAGATGACCCAGGTGCTATAGGCAGAAACCCGTTTCGACTGGAAGAAAAGGAATTTAATTTAAACTTAGCTTTAATTCTTGAAGGGGAACTGGAAACGCGAGGGCATTGGGTGGTTATGACCCGTAGGAGAGATCGTACGCTTAGTCTGCCAGCCCGAGCTAATTTTTCAAATCGTTTGGAAGCCGAGTTTTTTATAAGCATCCATGCAAATGCCGCTGACTCTCCCTCTGCGGAGGGTATGGAGGTTTTTTATTTTCCGGGCTCTGATTCTGGGCGAAACGCTTCAACACTGGTGCTCAACAGCATGATAGAAATGTTTCCAGACCACCGCGATCGCGGTGTTAAGAGCGCTAATTTTGCAGTATTGCGACTTACAGATATGCCGGCAATTCTGGTTGAATCGGAGTTTTTGACTAATCCAAATCAGCTCCAATTTTTAGCCGATGAAACCAACCAGCGAAACTTGGTTGTCGCCATTGCAAATGGTATCGATGCATTGACCTAAAATTAAATGGTTTTTATACTATATAATCGCAACATAGAGCAGTTTGTACCCGAGCTTTTTGATCAAGTGAGGGGCAAAGCATCTTATTTAAGCGTTTCATAAAATATTGCAATTAACAGGAGGGGATTATGGCAGGAACAAGGATAGAGGGCTTAAAGCTAACCAAGGTCGTCGACGGCGATACGATCAAAGTAGAGATAAACGGTCAAGAAGAATCTTTGCGGCTGTGCTCCCTGGATACGGAGGAGAGCTGGGCTGGAGGCTCGAAACCGGTGACCAATGCCGGGAAAATGGCCTCAAAATGGGCTAAAGAATATTTTGGAACAGATCAAGAAGGGTTTCCCATAAATGATGTGTTCGTTGACATTGAGTTTGACACCAATGACCCGCTCAATGTTTGTTTAGATAAGCACCGTGGCAATTTCGGAAGACTAATCTGCTATGTCTTTAAAAACGGTGAAAATTATAACCTAAAGGCAGTGGAAAAGGGCTGGAGTCCATATTTTATAAAATACGGCCGATCCAGACTGTATCATACAGAGTTTCTTAAAGCCGAAGCTATTGCACAATCAAAAGATCTTGTCATCTGGAACCCTGATACAAACGCCGGAGGAAATAAGAGGGACTATAACCAGTTAATCCCATGGTGGCACCTAAGAGAGAGTCTCATCCAGGATTACAGAAAATTCGGAATTCAGGCCGGGGTGAAATCCGTGCGACTCGATTATGAAGACATCGTTGAAGCTGCGAAAATTGAAAGCCAGATTGCAGTACTTTGCGATTTGCAGGGTGGAATCAACAAATGGACAGATAACGGAGCTTTGATTTATGCCGGGTCTCCGCAACACAAATTTAATATTTGGATTCCGGACCCGGAACAAGCAAATGCTATAGAAATATTGAATTTAATCGAAAGACGTTATGCCGGTTACGGAAGAAGTTACGTATATGTTTCGGGCAAGGCAAATCTCTGGCCTTCAAACGAAAATGGAAGGCCCCAGATTGTGTTAACGGATATTGATCAGCTATCAGATTGGCCGCCTGGATGATAAAAATCATTACGCGGATTTGAAAACCAGCCGGGTTAGAATTTAAGCTAATCGGAATATCTTTTTTTCCATTTCTATTAGTTTACCCAATTTTCCTACGTTTGAATTATGAACCTAATCGATCAATAAATCATAAGTATCCAATACCATTAAAAGCGTATGTTTGCTTTTTTATTTAGGGAGGTACCCAGAAATGAAAGATTCTGAATTAGCAATCATTGAGAGCGGCCAATTTTTCCTTTGGTCCGAGCTCAATTCTCCTGCAGAACTTTACTCCGATCCCGTTATAGTAGGACATGAACGGGCACCATTAATTCCACCGGGAAAAGCATCCTGTGGAGCAGTGAATCATTTAGGGCCGGAGGGTTATGCTGCGTTCACGCCAATCACAGATGAAGTGCAAACGTTAGTAATACACGCTCTGTTCGAACTGAGGCGCTCGTGATTTGATTTATTACTTGGAAATTTCGGTATCAAGACCTCTTCACATTCCGTGAGATGGAGATTGTATTCCAATTTTGATTGTAATAACTGTCTATTGCTTCAAAATACTGGATTAAGGGTTTTTGGCTCGCAAATCATCAAAGGGGTCAAAGTCAAAGGGGGTCGGGCCACGGTAAGTGGTTGATAATTCATGAAAAGTATTTAATAATAAGCCGTTTGTAAGGCTTAGCACTATCATTTTAGGGGTAAAATGGGCTTTCTAAGACACATGTGAGGAATTACTATTTAATTTACTAATTTCCAAGCGAATGAACAGAGAACAGGGTCACATCCCAGTTAAATAAAAGCAAGAATCCCAGTTAAATGGCCCTCCGGAATTGAACGGGGTAAACATTTAACGGGATAAATATTAAGTATTGACTTGCCAAACTATTTTTCCTCAGTAATGTCCGTTTAGGTTTTTGTATGATATGAGGGACCTCTGGGCGCCATTGTTTTATTGCTTTCGTTATTCTTTTTCATGCCGGTTTATTGAGATTTTCCGGACATTGTTTACAAATTATAAGGGTTTTGAAGAATTGTCATGATCGAAAGGATAAAAAAGCAAGTTGAAGCGGAAAATTACCGCTTTACAATTCATGGCCTTGAACGTTGTGTTGAACGTCATATCTCGCCTAATGAGGTGAAGTATGCTATGTTATCTGGCGAGGCCATAGAGGATTATCCAGAGGATAAATACGGATTAAGCTGTCTCATCTATGGTGTAACTAAAGAAGATAGAATTCTACATGTACAATGTTCTATAGATCCTGTTTGGGTAATCACTGCTTATGACCCAACGTTGAATCCAGATGAATGGGAGGCAGATTTTAAAAGGAGGATAAAAAAGTCATGAAATGCGCTGCATGCAATAATGAAATGGTAAAGAAAAGGGGAGAAATTGATCTCAGGATTGGAGGAAAACTATATCTTGTGAGAAATGTCTTGCATGAAGAATGTCCTTCTTGTGGGGAAAAGGTTCTTTCTCCGGAAATTAGTGATCTTTTATTTGAAAAGATCAAAAACAAAGAATTCGTTGAGCAGATGATTAATGTGCCGGTATTAGATGGAACCTATGGTTAGGCTTTCTAATTTAGTTCCGCAGATTTCGCCCCGGGGAAATAGTCCGCGGCCCAGCGAAAAACGTTGGGGTTGGGACAAAAGGAAAAACAACGGGGTCATATCCCAGTTAAATGGTCCTCCGGAATTGAACGGGGTAAACATTTAACCCCGGTACGACAGTACCTACCTACCCCAGTACCATCTGCCAGTTTTAATCCCGGCTTTCCACGGGGAGCTACCCCGATGAAATAGGCATTGCCCCAGTTGAATAGGCTGCGCCCCGGTTGAATGGTCTTCAAATTCAACTGGGCAGGCATTCCACAGGGTAAACATTTCATTGGGCCCCGATATACGGGATCTACGCTTCGCTTCGACAGGCGGGGCACCGCGCGTCGGCATCTTCGACAAGCGGGATAAATCTTAAATATTAACTTTGAAAATAAAAAACATAGGGTTTTTCATTCCTGACAGATAGGCTTTTTTGATGATTAAAAGCCATAATATCGTTTGATAACAAAGGTACGATCGTGGCGAGACCATTGAGAATAGCCTATCCTGGAGCATTTTACCATATAACATCACGGGGAAACGAAAGAAAAGATATCTTCAAAAGTCAAAAGGACAGAGAAAAGTTTATTTCATATCTGGAATCCGCAACCGAAAGGCCGAAAGGTATGGAGCTTTTATACACGTTTTTTGTCTTATGACCAATCATTATCATGTTTTGATTTGGGAGATATCTTTTTTCCAAAATTCCATTTGCAATTCGATAATTTTCGCATAATTTATTCCCACGAAGATTTTTCAGATTTGACTCGTTTTTGCTTTTCTACTACATGGGTAGAAAATCGGTATTTAACGTGTATTCAATAAGTTATTTACCATTAACGACTTGTTAATGCAAGTAAGTTAAGCATTTTCTGGAAAATCATCGTTTTACTTCTATGCGATATTACGTTGCAAATTCAACCAGTTAAGAATTACCGTTCAAGCGCTATTTAGAAGAAGATTCTTTTTGTGTCACGTGCAATCGTTGCGGGTTACGGGTTGCGCGTTTCGGGTTATTAAGCGGAATATTCATCTGGATTTTAAACCCGCAACACGGAACACTCACGTAATCACCAAACGAATAAGTTAAAAAAAACGTATTATGGGTAGCGATAAATGTCGTTGTAAGGTTAATTATCTTGTAATGTCTAAATTAATTTTCCGAAAGAGATAAAAAAACATGCGTCGTATATCAATTATTGTTCCAGTATTCAATGAAGAGTATTCGCTGGAGACCTGTCTTAAACAGGTTAAAAAAGTCATGGCCCCTTTGGCATTGGAATATGAAATGCTTGTTATTGATGATGGTTCAACTGATAAATCATGGGAATTGATTAAAAAACTATCTTCAACTTACTCAAACTTGCGTGCAATTCGTTTTACCAGAAATTTTGGGAAAGAATCTGCTATTATTGCAGGGCTTCAGACTGCTTCTGGTGATGCTGCCATAATTATGGATTCCGACATGCAACATCCACCGGAACTGATACCCAGAATGATTGAGTTATGGCATAATAAAGGTTTTCTTGTCGTTGAGGCTGTTAAGGAGAGACGTCAAGAAGAATCATTTTTGAATCGCATTGGCGCAAAGCTGTTTTATAGTATCTTTTCAAAAACAAGTAGTCTGGATTTAAAAAATGCTTCTGATTTCAAATTATTAGATCGAGAGGTTATCAGGCAGTATCTATTATTGCCGGAAAAAATGCGGTTTTTTCGTGGACTTACAGCATGGCTTGGATTTAAAAAAGAGACCATTTCGTTCATTCCTTCTAATCGTATGAAAAAAGCGGGCAAATCACGTTGGAGTTTGCTTGGACTTATGGAGCTTGCCAGAAATTCCATTGTATCTTTTACAGCTATTCCAATGCAGTTGATTACCATTCTTGGTATCATTTTTTTCGTGTGTGCTATTGTGCTGGGTT
This sequence comes from Desulfobacterales bacterium, assembly GCA_030613225.1. The sequence goes on along the minus strand of JAUWMJ010000004.1, from coordinate 2,582 downwards.
TTCAGACGCTATTATACAAATTTCTTGGCAAAGCTGTAGAAGGTTTTACAACTGTTATTCTAATCCAGCTGGGTATTGGCGGTATATTAATGTTAAGTCTTGGAATCATAGGTGAATATTTGGCAAGAATATATGAGGAAATCAAGTCAAGACCAATGTATGTTGTATCTGAGATGATAGATAATAATAAAAAACTGAATTAAACCTTCAATTTAAATTAAATGGAAGCGGGTATCCACTTGGCGCAAGCGACCCCTGCATGTAGTATCTTGAGGCATGGAAACCTTCCCTGGGCTCGTGGCAGGCATCAATTACCCCCGGAATCTGCTTCCGATTCAACCGCCGCACGTCCAGATCACGAGGAATGCTCTTCTATAGGCTTATGCAGCAGACTGTTGCGACGGCCTCGGTACCACCGTACCGGCAGATTGCCGATGGAAATCACAAGATGTAGGGGCGACTTGCGTTAAGTGGACACCCCATAAATGGAATTTCAATCAGGATAGAAAAATGGTCGGGTTTTTAAAATATCTAAGCTGGAAAGGGTGGTTATTTCTTATAATTTTAGTATTAATCATATCCAGAGAGCCGAATCTTATTATACACCCTCGTTTCTGGGCGGAAGAGGGCACTTGCTATTTTTATAATGCCTATAAAAATGGATTTTTAAACGGATTATTCTTTGTTCCAACACGAACAGCAGGATATTTTTCCTTTTTGGCTAATATTTCTGCTGCATTTGCTTCATTAGTGCCAATTGAATATGCCCCATCAATAACCACATTATTTTCTCTATCCTATTTAATCATAGTTTTTTCCATAATTATCTGGGGAAAATCATACCTTTGGAATCAGACCAATAAAAAAATCTTAGCAGTTTTGTTGCTTTTATTTGCGCCAACCGCTATCGAGGAGATTTGGCTTAATACCATTAATCTTCAGGTATATGCAGGAATATGCTCATTATGTATACTTTTTGAAGATACTTCCAAAGCAAGTAAGTTCAGACTTTTTTTTTATCGAACACTAATATTGATCAATACGCTGACAGGATTTTATACATCTGCTTTGCTGGGCGGATTTATCCTTAAATGGATTTGGCAAAGAAGAAAGGAAAGCATTATTCAGTCATCAATAATATTTGTTGCCTCTATTTTTCAAGTTATAGTCTTTTTGCAACTCAAAACGCTAAATCAGATTTCATATAAAAAGTTGGCAGGTTATGATTTGTGGAAGGCGTTTTCCTATACACTAAAATTTTTAATTTTGGATCCTGTCTTGGGACAAAAACCTGCAGCTCATTTTCTAAATTTACTGGGAATAGACATCGCTGCAATAGTGAAAAGCCCACATGATAATTATGTTATATTGTGCGGATGGATGAGTCTGATTGTCATTTTCTTATTTTTATATGTTATCACAATAAAAAAAAGAGATATTATAAACATCATATTACTTGTATGTTTTTGTTCTTTATCATTTTTAGTAACTTATGGTGCCATAGGTGGAATTCCGGGGGGCAGGTATGCGGGGTTTCCAGGGCTATTGCTGTTATTCATATTGTTGCATAATATTTCAATTCCATCTGATTTCAACAGAATAAGTCAGCTGAAATCAGGAATCTCTTCCTTAATATCTGCAATTACAAACCGTAAGCATGTCCTAAATGGTTTCTTAATCATGCTATTATTAATTTCTTTAAGCTATGGAAGTTGCCGCTTTTGGCATATGAAATATGATTATGAAAATGCTCCATTATGGAAAAAGGAAATACAACAACTCAAAAAGAATCCAAGCTATACTGTGACTATTTTCCCTTATCCAAGATGGAAGTTTTCTGCTTTAACTAAAAATCCTGTGAGGCAAAAGAAAATATTTTCCCCAAATAAAATTTATGAAGCAGAAGGCGGTACTGTCACTAATGATTATATGGCCAAGATCGCTGATGATATTCCCGGAACCTCAAACAAATATATATTAGATTTCTTTCAGATTAGATATAAATTTAATATTTCTGAGTATGGAAAATACCAGTTAGAAATTCGTCTGATAGCAAAAGACGGTAAATCAAATTCATTGTTTATTCAATTAGCTAATGGTCCCAAAGAGGCATGGCATATTCCTCATTTCAGCCCAAGCTGGAAATGGGAAAAAGCACCATTCGAATGGAAGCTTGATAAAGGGATGCACACAATAAGCTTATACAAACGAGAAAAAATGCTTATTGATCAATTAAGACTTGTTAGGATCAATTAAAGGGTTAACTTTGAAAGTAAATGACAAAAATAGATTACCACAATGCGATATCGTATTGCCTGTTTTTAATGGGCTGACTTATGTTAAAGATTGCATTACCTCCATCCTTGAAAGCTCTAAAGCGTCTCCATACCGAGTATATGTGATAGACGATTGCAGTGACCATGTTACCAGTACTTACTTGGCGAAACTGGCCGCAGATCACTCGCAGATCAATCTACACCGAAATTCTGAAAACCTGGGTTTCATAAAGTCGTGCAACCTTGGTATTTCTATGGGTGCGGCGCCCAGTGTCGTTCTTATGAATAGCGATGTCATTGTTACGC
>JAUWMJ010000079.1 GCA_030613225.1 Desulfobacterales bacterium | reverse complement strand
GATTTCGGTCACCGGGGCAGTGATTGTTATATCAAAGGGCGATCTGAATGGCATCATAGACGGCGGCCTGGGTTTAGGAGAATTTTTTATTTTCTGCTGTGTAGCCAGCTGGGTTTGTTATTCTTTGATTGGAAAAGCCGTTATGACCGATCTTTCGCCCCTTGCTTCCGTGACATATAAGGCATTCTATAATACTTCAATCAAAATGCAATAATTTATAACCTCTTAATAACATAAAAATTCAAGTTTAATCCAAATTTCAGACGATTATGCAATCAGGCATTTATAGAATTCAGCTTAAAGTATATGGAAAACATTGATTACTTGATTTTGAATTTTAATAAAATAGTATCATCAAAACAACCCGAAGTAACCATTTATAATAACAAATTTAACAATTGCGAAAATCTACGACAAAAATATAATGAGGCTTACCTTAGAAAAATGCGTGAGTTTAAGAATAAATACGGCGAAAAAGAATTAAATAGAATAAAAGAGCAACTACAGGAATAACCTTAAAAGGTTGAATATAGCTTTTTACTCCACCAGATTTGGGGCAAAAAAAGGCTTTTTCTGGCTATCAATTCGTTAGGATTTTGAAATGCCGTAATATTTCAGAATGGCAGCTATTTTCAGGACAAGGGTCTTAAAGGGGTACCCTTTTAAAGCTATTTTTGACCCTGTTAAAATTGAAGTAATTGATGGGCCAGCATCTTACACAGTTCCAGGGCAATTTACTCGAGTGCATGTAATCGGCGAAAGAGAAGTTGTGGCCTCTAATGGTGATTTACATTTACCAAAAGGTGAACGTTTTATTGTCATAACTGCTCGCTCAAAATCTATTTCGGCACAGACTGTTCATGATTTTCAAGATATTATCGATTCGGTGATAACTAAAATCTCAATAGCTTACCAACCTCAAATATTTTTTGAACAGGTATATATTGGGCCATTGTTTGGCCCACATAAGCGATTTTATTCAATGTTTGTTCATCCTGCCGAGCCAGTAACTATAATAAAAGATGATCTGGAATATCAGCTAAAAGAAATGCAAAAAAAATTAGCACAAGATAATGATCTATCTAACAGGTTCACACTTATGTCTCGGTTTTACTCAAAGTCTCTTACGTATGACCCCAGTGAAGAAAAATTTTTAATGCAATGGACAACATTAGAGATTTACCCTATGAAAAACACTTCGAATATACGCCCATTGAGGGACCTTCTTGCCGAAATTGTTGGTTGTTCTATAAATGATATAAGCAATAAACTTCAGATAGGGCGGTTATACGGAAAAAGGTGTGATCTTGTTCATCATGGCAAATTAGATCCTGCTGACTATGAAGATACTTTTAGAAAGTTGGAGGCTATTGTGCATGAGGTGATGCGTCATATGTGTAAACTGACTTATGGCGGCTTGCTTAATAGATATATAGCTTGAAATTTGATGGAGATAAAAAAGTCCGTAGTATGTGGTGAAATCTCCAAGGATATAACCTTGAACAATCAAACATAGCCTACGCAAAAATCGCGCGACTGATTTCAGCGTTTGGAAACTATAATTCTCACAAAAGTAAGAGTATGAAAGATCTAATAGTAGGAATTGATGAAACAGGCTCAATGGGACAGATGGTTGATGGTTGGAGATTTGTAATTTTGCCTTCGTCCCATCTGCCTCTCTTTGAAGAGGAAGTTAAAAAAATTTTAAACAAATCAAAACTGAAAACATTCCATGCTAAAAAATTCGCAAGAAGATTTCAGAATGAATATAAAGATTTTTTAGCATTAATAAAAGAATTTGCTTCTTCCTCATCAACGGCATTAATTGGAGTAGTTCTAAATAGTGAAGAATGGAAGAAAGAATATATAGATTTCGCTGAAAGACTTTTAGCCGGGGTTTTTAAAAGAGTCGGCATTCGAAATCAAAATGTAATTGCAATAACTAAGGTATTTGCTGGAGCACTACTGCAATTTCAGGAATTGACAAACCGTTATCGATTTCCAAAGCAATGCACAGTAACCTTGCTATTAGATAGCGATGATACAAAAAGGAAAATAGAAGGTCTGTCAACAATTATGGAAGTGCAAACTGATCTCAAAAATATTATTCCCAAAATTTCCATAGATATAGCCTATTTGTTGAAGATTTTTTATGAAAAGTACCGAGAAAGGCAGTTTCCCAATTCTCCACGATGTAAAGTCATCCGAGATTTAAATGATGAAGATTCATTTATAATTCAAGCTGCTGATGTAATAGGTAATTTCAGCCTGTCCTATATTTTTTGTCAACTAGGTAAGGATACAAAGTCCAATAATCTGAAGGCAAGTATTTATGATGAGATATATAAAGATATAGTTAATCCTATAGAATTTTTTAAAACAGTTGAGATGGTTGGTGATGACCTGAAGCTTAAAATCGAAGGGTTAGCAAAATTAGTCTATTCAACATTATCCCAAGATTAATAGAGAAAAATTTATCAACAATAGAATGGACAAGGATTATAAAATATTACGTAAAATTAATAAAATTTAAAAAAAACAACTAAGTTGGTGAGTTACATATATCAAAACTCCTTTGAAAAATGCCGGAAAAAAGAGGCAATGTCAAGCAGTGTCAAGACCCTCCCCGGTCACTTATCGCAATTTCAGGCAGTTAGTTATCTCACCCCCCTTCAATGATATTTAGGAGGGTGAGATGTTACATAAAATTTGCATAAGTTTTTTTGTTTATTTATCTTTCTTCTCGTTTTGTTTTGCTGAGCCTCTTTATTAAATTCTCCTGTGGTTCAGACACTAGCAGATCTCCTATTGGTGACTTGCCCGGAGGCAGTCGCAGACCCTCATCAACCTGCCATCTAAGCCATTTAATGGCATACCCTACAATAAACGCATAATTTTTTTTGATGCCAATGATTTTTTTCTTGCATTTTGCGGAGGAACCTGTATGTTTATATTGATATGAGCATACAGAACAAAAAGGAAAGAAAAAAATTCAGTCAGCTTCGACAATCCCTTAGAATACTATCTGCTGAAATCAGACAGCTTATCGATCCCTGTTTTTCCGACAAGTCGGTTATAAAAGGGTCGGTTTATGAACTAAAACGTAAATGTGGAAAGCCAGGATGTAAATGTGCCCTGGGTGAGTTCCATACTCGAATGGTTGTCAGTTCCAGCGAGAAGGGCAAGACAAGGTTACGGGTTATTCCACATGGTTTTCTTGTTGAGATACAGATCAAGGTGAGACGCTATCAAAAGCTTCGACATGCTCGTGCAAGGCTTGTGGAAGTGCACAAAAAGATGCTTCGAGTCATTGATGAAATGGAGGCAATACGCCGGGAGGAGATCCCTGCGTCAGGCAAAAACAAGGTCTCTCAGTGAGGACGTAGATGGACCTCGTGATTTTTGAGGAAAATAAGCCTTTTGTATTGCAATCTCTTGGTAATGGAGACTTTGATTATATCGAGTCTGCCAGCGAGGTATATGAGGCTGATTTTTTTAGATTCATTAAGGCCAAAACAATTCTCGATAAACTTGCCGAAACCTTCCCTACCCCCCGTAAAAAGGAAGATGTACCTCTATGGTTTTATATATCAAGCAACCTTTCAATGCGACTTCATGGTGTCCATTCCTTCAATGCCTTTCCTATGGTAGTTCGTTCCGGAGGGATGCTCAACGCTTTTGGGCCTGAAGCAGGCCGGAAGGTTGTTCATCCGGACAATGGCGATGTGACTATTGCCTGTAAAGGTTTTAACAAAAAAAATCACTATGACCGTGAGACTCCATGCGACCAGGATTTTTTGCGTAAGGTCTCAAAAGATACGGATGCAGATGCCTTAATGAGGTGGTTTAGCACTGACGTAGTGCGGATATTCCGCAGCAAGCGGGCTTTTGACAAGGAGGGTATTTTCATAGGTGATGCCTCTTACCTTTTTGTTCCTGACAACCCCAACTATGAAGGCTCAGTCAAGCTTCTATTTGATGAGCACAATCATCCCGTTAGTTCAGCTCAATATAAGAAAATGACGGACGATCGGAAGGCTCACTGTCAGTGGCGACGATGCTACAAGATGGTGACGCTTTTGCATACGAATCGAACTCAGGACTTTTACTTCTTTGTAGCAGTAAAAGTGGTTCCGGGAAACAATCACGAATGCCCAATTCTTTATGAGCTTGTCAAACAGTTTGTGAAGACAGTCGGCAAGGGAGTGATAAAAAGACTAATTCTCGACAGAGGTTTTCTTGATGGTGAAGCCATATCTATTTGTAAGAAGGAATACAAAATAGATATCCTTATCCCTGTCCGCAGCAACATGGATATATATGAGGATGCCATGGTTTTGTTTAGACTGCCGGAGGTAGATTGGGTTCGCTACGAAGAGTCAAAGGGGGAGGTCAAGGAGCCTGTCCGGCCAAGACCTGAGACCATTATTAAACGAGAAAAAAAGCGGCAGGAAGAACTCAGGAAAATCAAGCAGAAAGAACCGGCTATACCGCCAGAGGATATCCTTGTTCACAGGGAAGCGGCAGCAATTGATCAGTTCCGTTCATGGTCTTCCTGTAATGTACCACTGAGTGTCGTAGCCAACAAAGAAATTTATGCCGATGGTCACGAGAAGATATGGCTGTTGATTGACACTAAAGAGGTCAAAGATCCACGAGAAAAACGGCAGGAATACCGTCTGCGGATTGCTATCGAGGAGAGATATCGTCAGGTCAAGTGTTTTATCGATCTGACTAAGTTTACTTCTCGCGCCTTTTCTATGATCACAAATCAAGTCGTTTTTACCATGCTTGCCTATAATCTGCTTCAACTACACCTGCTTCGGCAAAAACGTAAAAAGCTAAACCGGAAGCCGCTGCCTTATATCCGCCAACAGTTGCTGCCTTCGGACAACCATATAATCGTTTACTATCAGAACTATTATACCTTGTTCAGACCGTTTGAGCTTGTTCAGTTCGTAGTAGAACTACCTGAAGAGCCCCGCAAAAAGATAGCCAGAAAGTGCCGTCGTATCGGTCGTGATTTAAATAACCTCATGAACAACCCTCGACCACCTTAACCACTTCGCTAAACATCTACCAAAATAATCCTATCCATAGCCGGCATTTGTCTTTATTGCCATTATGGAGGCCTGTTGTCAAATAACAGATTCTTTCACTCCAGAAACTGCGACTAATAATCTCCTGCGTTCTATCGCGCACATATTTGCTTGGACAGACCTTAAAACTCAATCTGACCCCGCCAGGTCACCTATCTCTGTCTGTAGTGTCTGAATTGCAAAAGTGGATATTGCTGCTGGTTAATGGTAAATTTAAGGTATATAATATTATATACCTCAATTATATACCTTAAGTGAATATATGTAATGATTTCAGGGAATATAATTTAAGGTATATAATGAGAAATGTTTATTATATTCCTTGAAGTCATTATGGTTACTGAGTTTGAGTGAAAAAAAGACAAAAATTATTTAAGGGTTATACATATACTATTGTTTTATTGTATGTCCTATATAATAAGTTATATCTGGTTGTGTATAGTATGTGCCGCAGTGCTTCGCACCGCACTATAATCCAAAAACTTAAAGTATATTCGGTTACATTACACTACACTGAACACTTTAACTTTCTGAATTATAGTGCAGTGCTGAGACAACTATATATTTATGTCAAAGAACAAAACTTCTCAATCCGGTTTTCCCATCCGGATTATTTTTTAAAAGGGCATGCTTCCTTGGTGTATCATTCCAAGTGGTCACGAAAAAACCATCAGTATATAGAACTCCCTCATGCCTCTTGTACTGACCGAATTTGATGAAGATGCCAGCATTACAAAAAGCTCGAAAATATTTCTGAATAAGTTTTACACCGCATCCGACATCCTTCGCCATTTCATTATAAAAATCTTTGGTTGCAAGGAAAGTGGCATACTCGTATTTCCTTTTGAATTTACTAACACTGTTCATTGAAAGATTTATTGCAGCCATATTTTCAAACTCTTCTTTGCGCCAGTAACGGTTATAATTAAAAACGTAATTCATAATTAGTGTCAATTTGGGAAACCTCTTCAATGTTCGGTTTATTTTCTTATCCTTCAACATCCATGCGGTAGGATATCTATTTTTTTTAATTTGGTCATATTGGTAAGGAAAGTTCTTTTTAATAAGCTCCGCTGCTTCTTTATATTTTTTTTCAGTTTCAAAGAATTCCCTGACCGCTCTATTTTCTGCTGATTTAATGAAAGGTTCTTGATCTTCAGCATCCAAGTCTTTGGCTTGCTCAAAGGCTTCATTAACAGCTTCCTGAAATTCAGCTTCAAACTTTTTATAAATTTTATTTGGTTCGACTTCATTCTTCTTTTTCATGCTTTCCCCCTTGTGGGATTGCCCGGATTATGCAAGCTGAACAAGGCAACTTGCACTTAACTCATGCGCATGAGCATCCGGGCAAGCTTATTTTAAAATACTTTCGGTATTGGCATAGCTCCTAATTTCTCAAGATATTCTTCAATTATACAGTCATGTGCATTGCTAACCGCCCGCTCACGGTCAGTTGGTTCCGAAAATTGTTCTCTTTTTTCCACCACGCCAAGGATTTCTCTCAATTTTTCTTGTAAATCCAATGGGAATCTCGGGTTTATTTTTACCATTTTATTGCCCCCCCTTACTTAGAGAAGCCGCCAACTCTTTAAGTTTCAAATCATTTTCTTTTGAACAGCGGACCGCACCGCTTAAAATCTGACAGCAATAGGGAAAACTCAAATCCATTGCCATTGCTATTTGTGCAACTTTGATACCCTTCTGTTTAAAAACACTTTTAGTTTTGTGTGGCACAATTTTTTCAATCCTCATTCTACTACCCTCCAATTAATTATTGATTGTTTTAAAATATCATTAACATAAGTAGTAAAACTTGTCAACATGTTTTAATAAGCATATTAAGTACTTATATGTAATAAGAAATATATTTTTTGTCGATTAAATCCTTTATAAACGCATATTATAAGGAAATAAAAGAAGTAAATAAAATTCAATTTAATATAGGCTGACTCCTATTTTTTCTGATTATCAATTTTGGTTTTTTCTTTCCAGGCACAAGATTATGTCCCAAGATATATCGCCTGCCATCTTTGACGTGCATACCGCATCCGCATTGACAAAATGATTTTGCTGCTTTTTTCTTTTCTTTTGGTATTACTCGTGCAGTCCTGTAATAATTACCAACCATCCCTGCACAACAAAGGTTTGCTAACTGAATCAAGAATCGAATCGAAAGCAATAGAATGATATTTGCAAGTGCCACATTACCAGAATTGCTTGAAACATCAGATTTAAGAACTCCCACCAATTCAGCAACCATTTTTCTACGTTCGTTTGCAGTAATGGCAGTATTTGTTTTTTGCAAACTCCCACTGAAAACAGTAAAATCAACCTTGAGCGTTTTTACCTCTTCTTGCAATACATGCACTAAGTCTTTTTTCTGATTTGACTTTGCCATTGACTGCAAAGTCGGATTAATAGCCTGCATCCCGGCTGCAAATATTATAACTGCAAAGATGGCGCACATTATTGATTTTGCCAGAATCCTTAAAGGCAGATTTCCAATTTTGATAACCGCCAATGTTATGGCAAATAGTTCGAGCAGTTCGGCAAGATAAAATCCTTTCCAAGACTCTTGATAAAAGCTGTTATAGTAGAGGGATGATTCAAGGATCATCCAAAAGCTGGCGCTTGCAATCAATCCCAATAATAGTATTATAAATAATGGTTTTTTCATTTGTCTTTTCCCCCTGTACCAAAGCATCAAAAAATGCTTTATAATTGAATTTTGAGTCTTAAAACGGGATATAAGCACTTTTTCAATGTTTCACCCTGTGGTTAAAATCAGTGGTTGTGCTTAAACACATGATTAACAGCTATTCTCTATTTTATGTATGCAGAGACATGGACTTGCAATTTAAAATGCTCTGTGCGCTGCTATAATTGACTATGAGTGTGTTTTAAGCTCTTTTAAGCTTGTGTATGTGCTGTCAATATCCGGATCGAAATGGATACAAGGGGCATTTCAAAGAAATGCAGCTTTTCGATAAAGCTGAACCGACACATTCGACACAATTTTTTCTTATTGCCTTGGCACGTGCTGCACCCGTTCCCGGAAACTTCCCCCTTTTATAAGGCAGAAGTTCGCATATACTGCCGTCAACCATTTTGCCATTGCAATTAACCAATTCAGCGTATTCCCAGCCGGTGCATTCTTTGCAGAAAGCTTTTATACCTTTCCGGCGGGTCAAGCTTCGAGTCTCTATTCGATCTTTTATCCTTATTTTTTGTTGTACCGCCATATGTTCAATTGCCTCCTGCTGAAACTAAAAAACCCCCTGAAATGTCCTTTTCAGAGGGTTTATTTTGAATATAACCAGTTGTTTTAAAAGGGATTACATTGCTATACACTTTTGTTGCTTTGTAACGACCTGCTGCCATGTCCCCAGTTTCAATTGGCCGCTTCGAACCGGCACTGCAATAGAAGGCCCCATAAGTGCTGCCTGAACATGGCTGTGCCCGTTACCGTCATGCCAGGCTTTTTCATGTTCATATGCAAGACCTGGCGGGGCAAGCCTGTTTATGGCCATTTTCAGATCTTCAACAACGCCTGGCTCAAATTCAATGGTCGTAAGGGACCCGGTTGACCCCACCATGGTGGCATTAAGATTTCCGTTTTCAATTCGCGACTCTTTTATAAGGCTATGAATTTTCGGCGTGATATCACAGATATCAGGCCCGGTTTTTAGCCCGACTTCAATCGATTTAATAAATACTAATACTTGTTTCAAGTCTTCCATCTTTTTTCCCTGTAGTTTCTATTAACCCATAATGACAAAACAATGCGTTCAAACTAATCAAAGTCATTAATATGCCACAATTCCGCCTTTAGATATTCATACACGTTGAACACAATCGGGCAGACGGAACTGTTCTGTATCACGCCTATTAGCCGAAAAACGATATTATTCTTGTGCAGATGAGGGTAGGACCTGCAGGCTTTTGGACGATAATTATAATGGGAACATAAATTATTCTTTAAAAAAGGGCATGGTTTTTCTTTAAATATAAATTCGCCGGCCTCCCCACCTTTAGCCAGATATCGTTTTCTAAACTGCTCAGCGGAAATTCCAATCCCTTTTGATAAATTTTTAATATCCTCTTTATACAAGCCTATCTGTATTTCCCTGCAACAATTTGCACATTTTGTACAATCTATTTGTGACGATATTTGCTTATACAACCTGTGTACAATCCGATCCATTTTCTTCAAAGGCATATCGAATCCTTTCAAGAAAGCTCGGAACCCCCAGTTTTCATCCTCTTTTTTTTCCGATAAACGCTTTATCCTGCTTAAATCGGTTTCCATTTTATTTCCT
>JAUWMJ010000159.1 GCA_030613225.1 Desulfobacterales bacterium | reverse complement strand
TCATCTGGATGACAGAATATATGAGAAGGATTTCAAGGATGTCCTGAGCCGTGCAGATAAAGCAGGTGTTTCCAGGATTATGATCGTGGGTGTAGATAAGAAAAGTTCAGCAAAGGCGGTTACCCTCGCTGAATCAAAACCTGGACTGTACGCATCAGTCGGATTTCATCCCCACGATGCAAAAGAATGTTCCAAAGAAGCACTTGAATTTCTCATAAAGCTTGCAGAAAGTCGAAAGGTTAAGGCATGGGGAGAAATAGGGCTCGATTTTAACCGAATGTATTCGCCGAGAGTAGATCAGGAAAGATGGTTTATCCACCAGCTTGAGGTTGCAGGTAAACTCAACCTTCCGGTGATTTTCCATGAAAGGGAGAGCGACGGAAGTCTCCTGGAGATTTTAAGTAAGCATTTTAAACAGGGTAGAACAGGGGTAATTCACTGTTTCAGTGGAAGCGAGTCTGAACTGAATCAATATCTTGCGCTTGGGCTTTATATCGGGATAACCGGTATTCTGACAATAAAAAGCCGTGGCGCCAAATTGCGCAACCTTGCTCCCCTTATTCCTGCAGACCGTATCCTGATTGAAACAGATGCACCCTATCTTACACCTGCACCTGAAAAAAATAAAGCCCGCCGAAATGAACCTGCCTTTGTTAAATCCGTGCTTTTAAAACTGGCGGAGGTAAGAGGGGAGGAGCCTGACGACTTGGCCAGGGTTGTGTGGGAGAATACATGCAGGTTGTATAATATTTAGGCTGGGAGGTTGGGAGGTTCGGAAGCTATGAGGCTGGAAAGCCGGTTTTGTAATTTTCAGACATAAAGGTTTGATGATCTCGTAAAAAGTCCAAAACCCGTCACTCCGGCGAAAGCCGGAGTCCAAAAGCTATTGAAATGACTTGATAGCGTAAAATGCTTCACTACGTGCCCGGCTTTCGCCGGAATGACCAAAAAAGTATTTTTCGACTTTTTACGAATTTATCATATTTGAGAAGGTTATATTTTGCTTTGACGTTACCTTGGGCTACCCACTCTGCAAACCTGCCACGCAATATAAAGGATAGGAGCGAATGTTATCGACTATATTAGGCATTCCGCCATAAAATCGAATACCGTAAGAAGTTTTTGGATGCTCTTTGAGAAATATTCTCATGCTTTTAAGCGATCCTTCTTTTCCACTTTTTATTTCAATCGGAATAATTGTGTCATTGTTTACTGTCAGGTAATCCACTTCAGCGTTTGAAGAACGGGCCTCACGATGCCAGTAAAAAAGTTGCGATTTGATATCAATGCCGGAACCTGCTATCAATTCCTGACCAGCGAATGCTTCTGCAACAGCTCCTTTGTTTATAATCTGTTCAAAAGGTTTTAATATCCATGAAGTCATTTCCATATTTAACATCGTCTGAGCAAGAGCAATATCCAGAAAAATTATTTTAAAACGATTAAAATTAATATCCGCTCCAAGTGGCAGGCCCTGATCGGATGTATGATATACTTTATGTATAACTCCAGCCTTTTGCAGTAGTTCCAGGGCCGGATCAAGTTCACGCTTGCGATATTCACCTGAGATTGCAGAAAATTTAAACTTTCTGCCCAGCATGTGGGGAATTTCGTTAAACAACTTGTCTATGTGCTTAATTTGATGTTTTTTCGAATATTTAAGGAAATCCTGCCTGAAAGTTTCGATCAAGCTCCTGTGAATCCGGCTGCATTGTTGATACTCTTTTGTTTCTGCAATTGACAGCTTCAGGCATCCCGCCAACTGCAATATACTCTCCTAAAAGCCTAAGCAGGCGATTATGGAATACCCGGTTTATTTTATTTTCTTTAAATATGCGTGTAATTGCTGAAAGATAATCATCATTATGGTCTGCCATTAGAAATTCAGGGAAGGTGAGTGGATACATGTACATAGTTGAAACCCGCCCAACCGGAATCCCGATTTTCTCAATCGTAAAGTCAAGAAGGGAACCGGCTGCAATTACATGCAACTCAGGCATTAACTCATAAAAGTACCTTAGCGCCTTAATTGCTTCAGGAGCTTCCTGAATTTCATCCAGAAAAAGCAATGTCTCTTTAGAAGTGATTTTAGTTTGAAGCAGCAGGGAAAGATCCCGGATAATTCTGTCCGGCTTAAGGTCTGTTTTAAATATTTCCCCGGCATCAGTTAACAGCTCAAAATTAATTTCCGCAAAGCTTTTAAATTTTTTCCCAAATTGTCTAACAATAAAGGTTTTTCCGACCTGCCGAGCTCCACGAATTAGTAGTGGTTTTCGCCGTTTATTCTCCTTCCACGCATCCAGGTTTTTTTCGATAAGGCGTTTCATAAATAAAATCGTAACTATTCGGGTTGTCAGGTTCAAAGTTCAGGAATACCTCAAAACCGTGCAGTTTTCATCAGTTAACCTTGTGAACCATGGAACTTTGAACCTGAGCTACTACCTATCAAGATTATGGTCATAATTCAAGGAATAATTTAATATTTTTGTTCATTTTACAAACATAATAACATTTACGCTGTTTATAATTCAAACATAAAATATAAGTTTTAGAAAAGGCGCTACTCACGTTCTATATGTGGTCTGTGTATTGGCATCTCGCCAGGCATGAAGAAACCGTAAATGAATTCAAACGACTGGGATTTAAAACCGGTGATAGCATCGGCATTGATGTCGACCTGGACGGCAAACCAACGGTTTACCGATTATAGGAAGATTATGGTCAGGGTTCGATTGTGACTCTCTACCACAATATGAGGAATATTTCTTGATATATTGATATGTAGATTAATTTTTGTTAGAAAAAAACATTGTTTATTGTAGGTTTCAATATATTGATGGGACTATTTTAGTGTTTTTAGAAGCGTTTCAGTAGTCTTATTTCGGCATTATTTATACTCTTTTGTTTTTTAAAAACGTCTTATCAATCGCGGCTCGAATCACACCTGTACCTCTTGTGATGTAATGCTCTGTGGTTTGTATATTGTGATGACCCATGATCGCAACTTCAAGACCATTCTTATTGCATTTTGAGTTATGAAGTGATAATATAAAACCATTAAAGATTTCCGGCCTTGTGAGAGGAGGGCAATTCATGGAACCTATAAGTGATTCTCAAGCAAAGATACAAAACATAGCGAAAATGCTTCCCCCAGAATTTTAATAATATGAACCATAAAGTATATATTGAAACAAGTGTAATCAGCTACTTTACTGGACAAGCCAGCAGGGATGTGGTAATAGCTGGTCATCAACAGGCCACGCTGGATTTTTGGGCTTTACTGTCAGGCAATTTATCACCTTATGTTTCCGCTTTGGTTGTCAAAGAATCCGGCAAAGGGAATGCTAAGATGGCAAAAAAGCGATTGGATGTAATAAAAGCTTTTCCTGTACTTCCCACAACCCGGGAAGCGGAACAACTTACACAGGTTATTATTGAGAATCACGGCATACCTAAGGAGTATCCCGAAGACGCACTTCATATAGCTGTTGCGACAATGTCGGGCATGGATTTTATCGTTACCTGGAATTTCACTCACAGAAACAACCCTTTCACCAAGATTAAGATACGCCGGATTGTGGAAAATGCTGGTTTTGAATGTCCTGAAATTGTATCCCCTGAAGCTTTTGTAGGAGATTAAACATGAAAGATCCATTTGTTAATGAAGTGCGAAAATTTCGTATGGAACATACAAAGCAATTCGATTCAGATTTGCACCGTATTTGTGATGATCTTCGAATCCTTGATCGTTCCCTTGAAAACCGATTGGTAACACTTAAACCACGAAAAATTAATCGACCAAAACGCTTAAGCAAACCTGCTGCCATCAACCAGTTGAACTCAAATATTTCCTTCTAATCAGGAAGACATTTGGTCATCAAATCTTACTAAAATTGATATAATCCTTACATCCCTCATTAATTATTTGGCTATTAATAAACCTGTCTAAAACCCTCCATCGAAAATAGTTTCAAACACTCATTCTCCCGGGCGCTTTCGACAAATTAGATGAAAGCTGAAGGAAAAAACAGCCCAATTTTTGATTTTCACCTAAAAATTGTTAAAGGCAAGATCTTATTTTCGAAAACAGACCGGGATTTGTCTGGTTAGCGGTGTTTAAGTTGCCGATATCGTAGGTTTATATTTAAGCGGAAAGGGCGGTAATTAAAATTGTCGAAAACCGGTTTTCGACAATTTGATTATCTGGTTAACCTGTTGTGTCATTATAAGGAATTATTTTGAGAAGTTGTGAACATACAAAAAATGTTGAGTGATTATGTCTGTTTCCGAGTATTCAGAATGTTTATTCTGGGATATAAAAAAGGGATAGCAAAGCTATCCCTTGAGAATTAATCATAATACTTAATATCAACTTTAAATTTTACCCCAGGAGCAGATCGGTATCTAACCTTTAAACCTTTTTCTTTGGATTGCCTAATGTAGATATATTTTGTTGCCTTTTTTTTACTAACCCTCCCTTCCGCTAACCCAGGACCAATTGCTATTACTTTATCGCCATAAAATGTATCTATGCCGTTTGTGGCAACAATAATAGCGTCGCTTCTTTTATATCCTTTCCCTGTAAAGGTTTTAGGGAAGCCGGGTCTGGATTTCCAGCTGGGCGGGGGAATGACTTTTTCGATTTCAAGTTTGGTTAGGTATTTCTGCGCTTCCTTGTAAGGTTTGCTGTTTCTCCTGCTTTTGTTGTTTTTCCAATTATTTTTTGCTTTTTCAAGCATCGCCCTGCCGTATTTTCTTTTTTCTATATGCGCTTTTTCCACCAGTGTCGGATCAAATTTAATCGCGCAGGAAAAAAGGGGGTTGGCTAAATTAGAAAAAATATTAATAGCTTCCGAGTTCCCGGAATGTTTGTTCCGGGTTATACTATCATTAATAGATGTTCCTTTGTTAAAACATGTTTTGGCAAGTTCTTTTTTCAGGTTCGGTTGGTATTTTACCGCCTTATTATACAAGTTTATCGCACTTTGTATTTACCCATTATTTAATTTTTCACTACCGGTTTTTTTATATTGTCCGCCGATTTTATACCCGTAAGCTGGTTTTAAACGGACTGCGCTGCCGAATCGTTCATCAGCTTTGCTAAAATTTCCGGTGTTGATAAAGCAGACACCAAGCTGAAAATGGGCTTCACCGTCAGCCGGTTTATCATTTATTCTTTTAGTCAACAGTTCAATAGCCTGCGGATACATACCGGCCTGCATAAATTCCCTGGCTTTTTTTACTTCACCCCAGCTAAATGCGTTGACCGCAACAGATAAAACGACAACAACCACAAAGACAGACAGAGTTATTCTCATGAAAATTTTCATGCTTTTAACCTCCTGCTCTTTTTTATCGAAAACCAAATTTTCCGTTGGTGTAATTTCTTTTAAAAAATTTGCATTCACGGCTATGAATTTTCCAGATACTGCTGAATACTACAGCATAGGTTATTGGTTTGCTGTCATTAGTGCCTGTTCAGCAATTTTTGGAAGCTTGATAGGTGCAAACATTGATTTCAAGTAGAGATATCCGTCAGCCTCTGATTTGTCTTCATCAATAACGCGGAGCATGTTGTGTGATTCCGCTTCTTCATCAGGTAAAATTCGGTACACTTTGCCTAAAATCAAGCTTGCTGGATTACTTTTATTGTCAATACAGATTACAAAATCATTCATTTTTTATATACCTCTTTATTTTGAAATCTTTACGGCCAATACCGTGTGCTTCATACCAATGTATTTCAGTTTTGCACTTTGTTTTGTCAACGAGTTGAACATTTGCTAAACCCTTCATTTTTCGCCAGTGTCCCTTACCATATGTACGCTCAAGGTAATTCCGAATGTAAATTCCTCGGCCTGTGGCAATTGTTTCTATGTTTCTTATGTCTCCAAGAATCTTAAATTCAATCATCATCCATAACCACTTATGTTGACCTATTATTCATAATCAAAAGCAACGTTTTTTTTAATAATGATAGCAGAATCCATATCAGATCAACAACAGACCTCTGTTAGCTACTTTATTATTTTAGCAAATTGCGACTCAGCGATCAACTACTTTTCCCATGGCAAATAACATAATGCAAAATTTAGTTCTTGATTTATTCCATATTGGTGTTACAATGTCTTACCATGAACACGCTGACCATAAGATTACCAAATGAGATAAGATCTGATTTGCAAAAGCTCAGTTACGAACAGAATAAATCTGTTAGCGACATTGTGCGAGAATCGATACGGCGATACGTTGCGGTTGAAAAATTTCGGGCCCTCCGAAAAAAGGCATTACCTTTTGCTGAAGCTCAGGGTTTTTTAACCGATGAGGACGTCTTCAAGGCTATTTCATGAAGATTGTCCTTGACGCCAATGTTATTATTGCTGCTTTTGCTGCTCGTGGGCTTTGTGAATCTATAATGGAGGTCTGTCTCAGCGAGTATGAGACTGTACTTAGTGATGGTTTGTTAGATGAAATTCTGAGAAATCTCCGGCTTAAGATCAAACTTCCTGCAAAGATTGTTGACAATATTGGCGAATTTTTACGTGAGCATGCACATATCTCAATTCCAGTAACCCTCCCATCGGATGTTTGTCGTGATCCTGATGATATAAAAATTCTTGGCTTAGCGGTTGCCTAAAATGCAGATTACATTGTCACGGGTGATAAAGATTTACTGGTTTTAAAAAGTTTCCAAAGCATACCGATTTTAAATCCAAGAGCATTTTCGGACATTCTTCATAGCAAAGAAAAATGAGCTGAACATCCAACCAAACTCTTGCATCCGACAGTTGAACGGTGCGGCCAAAGAGCTCTCTTTCGACAAATTAGATGAAAGTTGGAGAAAAAGTCTATGGTTTGCACAAAAAAGACTACACCGGCATATTTTAAAAAATTACAATGCTCCAGCACTTCTATTAGTTGGGAATCGTTCATAGTAATACTAAAATATAATTTAGCATTAGGTGTCATTATACTAAACTGTATTTTAGTATATTTTAGTTTTTTTATGCAGACGTTACTTTGCCATAAGGTGTGCAACCGCCTTTTCAAGGCCGTCGATGGAAAGTTCAAACATGGGGAAAATCTGGCGTATCATTGAGATGGTCTGGGTGTAGCCCCACATGGATGAAGAAATGGGATTAAACCATACGGAGTGA
>JAUWMJ010000310.1 GCA_030613225.1 Desulfobacterales bacterium | reverse complement strand
CTTGAAGACCAGCATCTTTCACCGTCGGCAAAGGCTTTTATGGATACGCTGGAAAAACTGCAATTCGGTAAAGAAATGACGCCTCAGGGCATCGGAGTGTTTATGGCAAAAATTCTGTCCCAGCAGAAACAAAAAAAGTGAGCGGTTCCAGGTTTTCCCGCCTCTGGCGGCGCCGTAGGCGACCAGGGTTCAGGGTTCAAAGGTTGCAGACTACTGATATTCTTATCTCGTTTCAACCCGGAACCGTGAACGCTGAACCGTTTAACCCAAGCATAGCTGAGAGTTTAATATTGTAATCATGGGACAGAAAATGATACAAAAAGATGAGCAAACAAGGCTGCCTGGATATTTCATTCGGAGCAGTCATGAAAATACTGGAGAAAAGATGCATATATACTCAAAGATTTACAAGTTTGCCGCTTCAGCAGGGGCGTTTGAAGGGTATGTTTATAAAAAGAAGAATGCCCAAGAACTTGATATGGATGCCCTTTCAATATGGATTGATAATATAGTTGCGGCGTACGGTCATCTTCCGGACGAGGCGATAAAGTTGTTTCAGGATTCCTGCGACCGGACTCTTGGAAGAGCGATTTCTTCATTAACTCCTGCTATAGGTGAAGATCACGATTTTATAAACAAACTTAAATCAATTATAAAAGGCAGCATGCCGGAGTCAGCCGATGATTTTAATAAAAAGAAGTGGTTTCAGGAGTAAATATCCGGGTCCAGAGAGCCCGGCCTTGATTACCCCTGTAAAGGGCTCCATCACAAACGCCACACGTTACGGTTTGCGGGTTACGAGTTACGGGTTACGGATTGTTGTGGGCTCAAACAAAATTCAAAGAACGAAGCACTAAACAAATAAAGAATATTGTTTTTTTATTTAAAATCAGATGGAATTCATTTCATCACTCGCAACTCGTAACCCGTAACTCGTAACATTGGTTAATTGGTTCGGTATAGCCTCTTTTATCTGAACTTGCTCATAAAACATAGGTATCATTTGATAAGTTATACTTATATGTCGAAAAAGCGAGTATTAAAAGGAAGAGTTGTAAGCGGTGCAAAAAAAGCCGCTTTCTTTACACAGCTTGACTGGGTATTGGAGCAGTGCTCGGAAAAACTGGGGTTCAAGCCTTTCCCGGGTACTCTCAATATTGAGATTCTGCCGGAAAGCCTTCCGGATGCCGAATCGATACAGGAAGAAAAAGGGATAGAACTGGTCCCCCCTGATCCGACGTTCTGCACCGCGCAAGTGCTTCCGGTTTCAATAGAAGAGATAGACGCGGCAATTATCATCCTTGCAGAAAAGGTCAGAGTTCATGGCAGAAATATCATTGAAGTGATAGCTCCAATGAGTCTGAAGGATGCTCTCAATATAGATGATGGGGATACTGTAACATTAACAATAAAAAGAACTGTGTTTAAGGATGATTAACTCGAAGCAGAAAAAAATTCCCGTCGATGCGGTCATATTCGACCTTGACGGAACGATTATAGACTCCATCGGAATATACTATAAAATTGTAGAGGCTGTGCTTGAAAGACTTGGTTTACCACAAGTTTCAACGGCTGATTTAAGGAACGCGACGGAAAATGGCCAATTTGACTGGAGTTTTATCTTCCCCGAAAAAATAAAAGATAATAAGGATGAACTAATAAAAAATGCATGGAAAATAGCCGAAGAAATTTATCCAAAGATGTTCTTTGCGAAAGTAAAATTAATACCGGGTGCCGCAGAAGTTTTAACAAAGGTTTCAGAAAGAGGGATAAAACTGGCTGTTGTCACTTCAACACCGCAAAAAAATATGACATCTAAACTTAAGCCGCTAATTAAATCCGGTATCAGTCATCTGATAAAGGAAATAATAACAGCAGATGATACCACAAGAAAAAAGCCCGCAGCCGATCCACTTATTGAGTGCAACAAACGGCTTGGGATAGCAGCGGGAAAGAGCGTGTATGTGGGAGATATGCGGTTAGATATAAAAGCAGGCAAGGCAGCCGGAACAAAGACCATCGGCGTGCTCACAGGTTTTGACAACTTTGAATCCCTTAAGAGGGAAAAGCCTGATGCAATTATAAAAAGCATTGCCGAACTGCCTGATGTCATCCTGATGTAATTTATCTTTGGTCTTTTAACAATAGAACTCAACTGAAACAAGGGTATGAACAGTTGATACCCGATATCCTTTATCAAACAAATTATGCAAAGGGACAGAATTTTAATCACCTCTGGCAATCGAATTCACCGGGAAACAGCTCCTTCAGGACAGACATGAACTTTTCAATCTGTAATTCGGGCCGGTAATAGGGGCTTTCTCTCAATCGGATCATCCCCATACGCTCAGGGGTGGAAAAGTACTCAGAAACCAAGAGCCCGGCTTCTATAGCAAAGGGATCATTCTTATACTGATCACGCAGTTGGAGAGCATATTCCCACTCCTCCTCCGTCGTAGTTGCCAAAATAGTGTACAAATCCAGGGCATGGTAACGGCCGAACTCCTTGTCAGGATCGTTGAGCCGATCCCTGAATGCAAAAAGCTTCATCATCAAAAACGTATAAGGATGCGGCAGGAAGATTTCAGATTCCCAGGTATTACCTGTGCTGAGTGTTCCCGCCAGAAATATTGGCATCAAGCCCTCCTCCAAGGTCAGAGCTTCATCTACGGGATGGGCATGCATGCCGACAGAAGGTTTGGGGCGAGCACGGCGTGTGTCTGCCTTAACCCGGGTACCTTGAAAACAACTTTGCGAGCCGGTAAGGATATCTATTTTTACGCTGCCAGCATTAGCGCCTCCCGGCCCGAATTTGATAAATTGATAATTTTCCGATCCAGGGACTACCTTATATCCCAGGCCGGTAATGGCATTTACCATCGGTTTTAATCTTGACGATTCGATTAGCAACTCAGGACGTAGAAACAAATCAATGTCGTTTGTAGATCGTGTCTCAGGCCAATGATCCAAAAGTGTCCTCATATCCTGACGTTTAACGTGGTTGGTCTTGAGATAGATACCGAAGCCACCTCCAACGATGAGTTTGATTTCTGGATCTCGTATCTTCTGAAGCAGATCGAGCAACGCCGTTTGAAGATCTGTTATCGTAATCATTGTCGCACCGGCCCAACATCATTCAAAATCAGCGTTTTTAGTTGTTCGGCGGTTTCCTGGTCTCTCTTATCGCTGGCCATGAGTTCCAGATAAACCTGAACGGGTGAGGCCCACCAAAAGCCTCCCTCCTGCCGGGCATCGAAATAGACATTTTCATCCTCTGTTGCCAAAAGCTCAAGATTTGGGAATCGATCCGACTGATTTCCAGGCAACCGTTCAAGCAGCATCTCTACTTTCGGGCAATAAACAGAAAACAAGTCTCCGCGCTGCATCACGGCGTATCGTGCAACGGATGATGTCCCTGATGCCATAAGCGGTAAATTCAATGTCTGTGATTCTTTCGACAGCAATTTCCAAACCTTCCCATTCTCTTCAGATATCTTGAGACGGATGCACTCCTTTATTGCAGGAGGTTCATAATTTTCGCGCAATTTTTCCATTAGCTTGTCAGCCTGTATAAGGCGAATGGTTTCTTCACGCGTGACAATCAGGTCATCTTTCAACGTTTTTAAGGCTTTCGACACGGTTGAGAGGCTCATGGGTTTTTTGCCCCAACGGTTCACCAGGAGATTTCGCTGGTTGATCTTTATACGGATCTCTTGAACGGTTTGGTAACCGCCACAGAGGAGAAAAGCCCTCCCTACCATAGAACTGTTTTTCCGGTAAATGTTTTTAATAAGGGCCGAAGAGGGGAAACGGTTTTTCCCGCCGCAACGAAACACGGCAAATTTACCCGGTACAATCACCACACCGTTGCCGCACAGATCAATGCCGCTAAGCCCTTCCCCCTCCAACTCCTGAAGCTGCCATTCACTTAAGAAAGGCATAAAAAGCATCGGCAGGTAATCGTTGGGAAGAGAAAAGGATTTCAGCAAATTGACACTGTCCTGAAAGACCTTGGGCGTTGAAAGGGCTTTACATTCGACGGCGAATCTGGCTATATTTTGCTGCCATTTTGCCTCAATAAATGCATCGAAACGTCCGTTTAAACCAATATTTGGCTGACTCTCTAAAAAGCGAAAAGTCAGTGATGAAAGTTGGATCCTATCTTCCCGAAGCTGGTCGAGCATTTCTTTTTCTGTAGGTATTTTCCTGTTTTTATCCATTTTCTTAATCAAGAAAATATATTATTTCAGGAAAATTTGCAAGTAAAATTTTCCTTTCTATCCGAATATTATTAACTTCAGATATCGTTAAGTAGTTGATTCGTTGATTGGTTGAGTAGTATAAAAATACAATATTATCAACATGCTGCAAATTCTTATTTTCTGAGTGTCCAATTAATTGGCGATTTAATAATATAGTTGTTAAAACAACAACTTAACCATTCAACCTCTCAACCACTTA
>JAUWMJ010000329.1 GCA_030613225.1 Desulfobacterales bacterium | reverse complement strand
TACCATCTCGCCCAGAGAAGACATATGCTTTGAGCGACTCAACGCTTCCTCAAGCCTGAGCCTTGCCTGAGTACGTTTTTGGATGATACCTTCACCTCTCCTTACCACAAAAAGGAGCACAAAGAACAATACAGACATTACGATTGTGCTGGTAATCATAACATCAATCTGAAACTTGAAAATCATTTTATATTCTTCCGACATATCCTGAACGATTTCAATAACACCAAGCACAGGACCGGATAGCGTAGAAAGGGGCCTTTCTGCACGCAAGGGGGCAAATGTAATTATGCGGCTTTCTTTTGGAAATCCGAGCAAAATTTCTATAATATTACCTACTTGAACCTGTTTTGAAACCGTTTCTCCCATAAGCGCTTTTTTAAAAGCCGCACCTCCATAATCCTTTTTACCTATTAAGGATTTATCAAAACTGTAGGAAACGGTTTCCTTCATGTCGTATATGTTTACCATTTCCACTTTGAAACTGTGCAACGTGCTCCTAACAACTTTGTCCATATGTTCAAACTGTTCTTTTTCCCTTAGTCTAATTACACCATATTTCAGGGCAACCGGTATTATGAATTGCAGAAATATCTGATGGTTGAGATTTTCTATTAGAAGCAGGGCGTACTCTTCGCTTTTCTCACGCTGCATCGTCCTTGCCCGATGAGTATTGAGTATAGATAGAATAATGGTACCTGAAAAAATTACGATTAAACTTGTAAAAGTGAAGTACTTGACAAGTCGGAAAGGTTTAACTTTTTCTTTAGAGGATTGGAGGGTCATGATGCCTTACTGTGTACTTTTTTCCTTTTCGTATCCCTTTTCAAAATCTTTAGCGGCATTCTCTATTTTTTTTTCTAACTTTTCAACTCCGGTTTCAGCCTTTCCGATCGCCCTTCCCATCTGGTGGCAACCGGAAAAACAAAAGAATGCTAATAAAAGAATTAACAATATGTTAAAAAGTTTTTTATGCATATTCAGTCCTCATGTTTTATTCAATTTTAAAAACCACGTACTTTGGGAGTGGTCAGAGATAATCGGCTTTACCTGGTCAAATCTCAAAGAGTGGCTGAGGAGTGAGCTAAAGTGAGCTAAAGTGTCTAAAGTGCCTAAAGTTGTGGTGTCGCTTCGCTCCAGTCTTCGCCTTTGGCTACGCCCTGGCAAGCCATCTTTTTTAAAAATTAAAATAGACAGGATTCCTTAACTTTAGTCACTTTAGCTCACTTTAGTCACTTTAGGCACTTTTAACCAGGTGTATCCGACACTCCCTTCGAGGGGTAAATCAGCGCCACATCCTTCCCCGCCTGGCGGGATCTTCGACAGGTGTAGATTCTTTACACTTATTTCTTTATTTTGTGCCTTTTTATTTTTTCCACCAGGGTCGTTCGTTTAATCTGGAGAAAATCAGCCGCTTTGTTTTTAATCCAGTTGGTTTTTTCAAGAGCATTGATAATAAGGGCTTTTTCATATTTAGTTACCGCAGTATTGAAATCTACTCCTTCACCAGGAACATCAATTTCCGGCAGTGTTTCCGGCTGTTTTATTGTTTTAATTTTTTTCGGTAGATCCTGGGGCGTTATTTCAGCACTTTCGCTTAATACTACAAGCCTTTCAAGCAGGTTTTTAAGCTCCCTTACATTTCCGGGCCAGGAATAATTCATCAATATTTCCAAAGCCTCGTCTGAAATTGTTATGATATCCTTTTTCTTCTCCCGGCAGTACAGGTTAAGAAAATGAGAAACCAGCAAAGGTATGTCCGACTTTTTTTCTTTTAAAGGTGGAAGCACCATTGGTATTACATAAAGGCGATAAAACAGATCTTCCCGGAAATTACCTTTTTGGACTTCTTCCTCCAAATCCCGATGAGTAGCTGCGATTATCCTTACATTTGCCTTTATGGTTTGGCTTCCGCCTACAGCCTCAAATTCATTTTCTTCAAGGACTCTTAAAACTTTTACCTGGAGGTCCGTGCTCATATCACCGATTTCGTCTAAAAAGATGGACCCTCCTTCTGCAAGTTCGAATTTTCCCGGTTTATTTGCTATAGCGCCTGTAAATGCGCCTTTAACGTGACCAAATAGTTCACTTTCTAACAAACTTTCAGTTATTGCTCCGCAATTTAGCTGAATAAAAGGGTTGTTTTTCCTCTCGGAACTTTCATGAATGGCTTTTGCAATCAGGCCCTTGCCTGTTCCAGTCTCCCCGTTAATTATTATAGTGGTGTTGCTGTTTGCTACTTTTTTAACAGTGCTGAAGATTTCCAGCATCGGATCGCTTTGACCAATGATATTGTCAAATATGTTTTTTTGCTCGGGGATCATTATGTCTAAAGATATTTTGATAGTCTTTTATTGGAATTCAAAACTTGATGAACTCGTAAAAAGTCCGAAAATACCTTTTTCGTCATTCCGGCGAAAGCCGGAATCCAGTCATTTCAATAGCTTCTGGACTCCGGCTTTCGCCGGAGTGACAGAATTGGGACTTTTTACGAAACCGTCAAAACTTGATGAACTTGTAAAAAGTCGAATTCATCAGGTTTTAGGTGTTAAGTGTTATGTTTTAGGTTAATGATATTATCTGTTTTAACAAAGACTTAAAACTTAAATCCTAAAACTTAAAACGTTTCGTAAAAAGTGGTTTTTTTACTTTTTACAACGCCATCAGTCATGTTTTTCAGTTAATTTGCAATACGGAGCTGCGAGTCATCCCGGAGCCGACGGAATCGTTAAGGATAATCTTTGCGTGCCGCAGATTATCAAGGTTTCGGTTTACAGGAAAACCATGGATGGTATCTTCTTTTAATGCTCCGCGCTGAAGATCATAAGGGAGCCTTTGCATGCAAACAACGGAGCAGTTACCTCGTATATGGATATTATTTACCATATGGTTTTCAATAAAATCTTTTACAGTCTTCTTCTTGTCGGGTTTGGCATCCCAAAAAACCTGTTCCAGCGTCAGGGGAATCATGGCAAAATTTGCCTGGTGTTCAATAAGAAGATCGATATCATACATGGTCAGGTTGTTTCTGGCAAGCAGGGTTGTTATATGCCTGGTTGCTCCTCGTGTGGCATAAAGAAAAACACCCTTTCCGTCCATATCTCCGAAGACATCTCCATTTTCCGAAATTGCTTGAATATAATCACCAAAGCAGCCATGCGTGATTGTATGTGTGTCCACAATACCTTTCATAGGCGCTTTAAAGTCAAAGTCTTCTCCCTGGTGAATTGTAATTTTGGCATTTAAATCAGAAGACAGGTAAATTGAAACAACCGTCTTGTATTTTCCGGATTCCACATAGGCCCTGGCAATTTTATTTACAAGCGCCGGATCCTGGTTAAAAGACTTAATGTCAAAGGCAAATGATTGAATTTTTAGATCATAAAATTCAAATGCATCCTTAAAGCGTTTGAAGGTTCCCTTTGCCGTCTCTTCGGGATATATCTGCTCAGCCATGCTGTGCTGAACCCTTGCCGCAAGCGCTGGAATCCTGTAATTAATTTGTCCAAGCTGATTGTCAATAATTATTCCGTCAATTTTATTGCGCCCATTTAACTTAATGATCATTTTTGCGATGCCCGCAATAAAATCATCTTTTAAGGACGCTGTTATCTCCTCGGTGCAGGAATAATTTCCATTTGGCTTTAAGGTAGCTTTTGTTTCAAAGGCTGTTGCTAAAGCATCATCACCGAAAATGATACCTGCTGTATCGTTTTCTTTAAATGCTTTAGCACGATGTAAGTTCTCAGCCCCTATAATAGCAGAAATATCACCTGTCTTAAAAACTCCTGTTAGTGAAAGCATGAAAACAAGCTCTGCTGCGACATTAAAACCAGGGCAACCGGCATAAAGGTCAATAACGATGGTATTTGGGCAGTACTGCTTAATAAGCTCAAAGGGATACCTGGCCAAAGGGCCCGGATCATATTTGTCATCCCCGACATTTGTTGCACCGATGAGGATTTTGATTCTGGAGGGGTCGAAATCGGATGTATCAAGGAGATCTTGAAGTGCAATGACTCCGATTCTTTCATCAGACCCGGCCGCCATTCTTGTACGGATACCGATTCTTTCTTCAATGGTTTTGTTGTCTACGGGAATACCGCCTTTAAACGACATCCCTGTCTTTGCATAAATTGAATTATCTACAA
>JAUWMJ010000163.1 GCA_030613225.1 Desulfobacterales bacterium | reverse complement strand
CTGGAAAGTGCTTAATAAAAGGGTAACATTTTCCGAACAGGAAATTTCTTCAGGTTCCGGCAGCTTATCCGGAAGTGCTTTATATTCAAGACGGGGTTTTGCTAAACCGAAAAATGATCTTTTTATCATAGTTTGACCTTTTACTCAATTTTTAAGACCACGTACTTTGGGCATGGTCAGTGGGCTTTGCCTGCGCAAATCTCAAAGAGTGACTAAAGTGAGCTAAAGTGCCTAAAGTTGTAGTGTCGCTCCGCTCCGGTCTTCGCCTTTGGCTACGACCCGGCAAGCCATCTTTTTATAAAAATAAAATAGACATAATTCCTTAACTTTAGGCACTTTAGCTCACTTTAGTCATTTTAGGCACTTTAAAATCGTATAGTTACATGACGTGGCACGACGCACATTTTTCAGGGTCAGGGCCGGCTTCATTTTCCTTATGACAGCTACCACACTGCGAATGGAAAGCATCTACTCTTTTAGTGATTTCCGAGTCTTCAATTTCGTCTGCCTCATGACATTCAGCGCAAGTCTTAGGAAAGGTATCTTCTTTTTCCGTAAAACTGTGACAGTCGCCGCATGCACGGAGTGCAGCTTCATCTTCTTCGGGATGATGATGGCATTGTCCGCAGGAAATTCCATATCCAGCATCTTCCGTGTGTGTTTTGTGGTCAAATAAAACTTTTCCAGCTATACCTTTGAACATCAATCTCATCGGGATGTCCGGTGTTTTGGCGGAAAAGGCTGCAATGGCATAGCTTAAAACACCCACAGCAAATAAAATAATTGCCAGGGCGTATGCCAGCCGCAGTTCTTTCTTTGGAGTCATATATAGCTTCCTTTCAAGATTGATGAATTCGTAAAAAGTCAAATTTACCACAGAGCCCACGGAGGTAACCAATTAATAAAACAAGATATTTACTGTGTTATCTGCGAGCTTTGTGGTGAAAAATATCTTTTTACAAGTTCATCAAGGTTTAATTACTGGGAAGGTACGATGAACAAAATATAGGCGTGCGTACCACAATTATAATAATGATTCAAGGTTTTTTTTAGCGAAAAAAAGTGAGGAAGAGTAAATAAACAGGTACGGTTTAAGGTGTGAACAAAATTTATTTGATAATCAGCAATAGTTTAGCAGCACTTTGCCAATGGAGCGAGACCTTTGAAAACTGAAACGTTTTGAAACCGGCTTTTATGTTTGCTGAATTTTTATCATATGGTCTAAATTTTCCATTAACATTTTAGCATCATCGGCAAGGAATACAGTAGTATCTTCGGATAAGCGGAAGAAGCCGTTTTCTGCCGTTATTTCAAGTGAAAACAGAACCACCGGTATTCCAGGAAGGGCTTGATTTGCTTTTATGAGTATATCAAGCCACCCCCAGGAGTGTGCACTCGGTTCAAGTATAATGAAGTCGATATCGTCTTTATCCATATGCATTAATTCTTTTGTATTCAGAAAAAAGTAAACATCATGCCCGGAGTTTTGAAGTGACATTGTAATCAGTTCAATGCTGTCCGAATTTTTAGTTGAAATAGGGGAGACGATTTTAAATTTTTTCATTTTTTCACTTCTGCTAACATTATCTGTTATAATTAATTGCCACACGGAAAAAATGGCAGAATCAATCCCTTGCCGCGAAATCCTCCGGAAAGGGGGATTAAATCAATATCATAAGTCGCTTCGGATAACCGGTATCCTCTAATTGAACAGGATACATCGGACGTGAGTACTTCGACCACTTTTTCTTTTATCTCTTTTGAAAAATAATCCGCAAGGCTCCTGCCTACTTCAATGCTGCCGCCGTTGAATGATAAGGCCATAGTCTCTTTATTGGTCAAAGCTATCATTCCTTCTGCACTGATACCGATTACCGGAAAGGGCAGATCTTCAAGTATTGCGCTGGAAAGTTCGAGAGCCTGATTTTCTATCTTTAACTTTCGACTATTTTTAGAAAATCTTTAGATTTTTTTTTAAAAAGGAGTATTTTTAAGTTCAATTTTGGTGATTTTGTAAAAAATCGAATTTACCACAGAGCGCACGGAGCTCATAGAGATAACTAACTAATAAAAATGGATATTCTCTGTGTTCTCTGCGAGCTCCGTGGTGAAAAATGACTTTTTACAAATTTATCAGCTTTGAAGGGAATGTTTAGCTGAAAGGTTGAAATGGTTACATCGGAAGATTATAAGATGCTAAAAGTGTTTTAAAAAAACCTCCTTTGCAAAAAGTGGGGCAGGGGGGATTATGAAATGGTGCTCACCTGTCATTTCTTTCATTGTCAAGGAAAGTTTTAATTTCTTCGGCGGTTTTACCAAAGCTCCCCTTGGTGATACCTGTCAGTTTTTTCGTTTCTCCGGTGCAGGCTCCGCATATGTTGCATGATTCCATGGGGCAGGGTGGTGATGTTTTGGCCTGGATACCTTTTTTATACTCTTTTTTAAGAAAAGACTTTTTGATTCCATGGTCAATAAAGTCCCACGGGAAAAGCTCGTCTAAAGAGCGTTCTCTTAGAACGTAAAAATCCGGGTTCAGGGGTGATTCCTTGAGTGTTTGAGCCCAGTTACCTCCGGTTTTATGGGCAAAAGATAAAATATTGGCGACTTTCCGGTCACCGCGGGAAAGCAGCGCCTGGATGTAGGCCCAGCGGGGGATATCTGCATTTATACGAACATTTGCTACTTTTTTTAAATCTGCCTTTATCTTTTTTATCTTTATTTTCAATGTGCTTACATCATCCATGGCGCACCACTGAAACGGGGTAAAGGGCTTTGGAACAAAAGAGTTAAGGCTTACCGTTATTTTCCCTATACGCTTTTTTAACCGGCTCGACTTCAGAAAGGTGTGTTTTATCTTTTTGCATAGCACTGTAATCTCGTCAACATCATCCATGGTTTCAGTCGGGAGTCCTATCATGAAATAAAGCTTTAAATTTGGAATGCCGTTTTCAACAAGGGTTTCTACAGCCGCAAGAACATCTTCTTCTGTGATTCCCTTGTTGATAACCCTGCGTAAACGCTCAGAGCCTGCATCCGGGGCAATGGTGGCGGTTTTTATTTTACTTTTGCTGAGAACCGAAAGAAGTTCAGGGGTCAGTGCATCGGCTCGAAATGAGCTGAATGATATTCTTATATCCTTTTTCAGAGCCTGTTCGCAAAGTCTTCCAATCCCTGGAAGATCTGATACGGCAGCTCCGACAAGACCGATTTTATGTGTAATTTCCATTCCCCGATTCATATTTTCTTTAAGGAGCTCGATGGGTCTGAATCTTGGAGGTCTGTATATAAACCCTGCGCTGCAAAAGCGACATCCATGGGGGCATCCCCTGCTGACTTCGATTAAAAAAGTACGGTCAAACGTTGTGTTCGGTGTTATTATTGCGCTTACAGTCGACTCAAGGGAAAGATTTTCTACAAAAGGCCGTATGATTTTTTCAGGAACATCGCAGACAGGTTTATAAGAGGCGATTGTACCATCATTATTATAAGAAGGATTGTAAAATGCAGGCACATATGCGCCCTGCACATTTTGGGCAATGGTTTGAAGACATGATTTTTTGTCTGTGCCTGGTTCAAAGAACTCAAAAAAGCGAAAGAGCATCTCTTCAGCTTCGCCGATTAGAAAAAGATCAATGTATGGTGAAATTGGTTCGGGGTTTAAAAAGCAGGCGACTCCCCCTGCAATAACGAGAGGGTGGGGGGTTCCTCTGTCATTCGCTTGCAGCGGGAGACCTGCCTTTTCAAGGAGGGTCAAAATATTTGGGTAATCGTTTTCAAATGAAACGGAAAAAGCTATTATATCAAATTCGGAAACCGGTGTGCCGGATTCTATGGTTGTTATCCTGCCGGTTGCCTGGCTGCCGTTTTCAGGCAGGAAAAATCTTTCGCAAGCAACATGCTCAATTTCGTTGAACAGTCGATATGTTGATTGAAAACCAAGATTCGACATACCGACATGATATCTGTTAGGATAGGCCAGCGCTACCTTGATACGTCCGCCGGTGTCTTTGTGTATTGTACCGATCTCGGTATCAACAAATCTTTTATGTGATCTTTTTGCCATTGTTTAAGTGACTAAAGTGAACTAAAGTGACTAAAGTGAGCTAAAGTTAAGGAATTTTGTCGATTTTAAGATTCGTTTTTAGCGAATAAATAGACAGAGCGGAGCGATACCTCAACTTTAGGCATTTTAGTTCACTTTAGTTCACTTTAGTCACTTTTAAGTCTTCAACCCATCCAGAGTAAACAACCTGACAGAAATTATATCATAAAAATAATGAAACAGAACGCTTAATCCGCTTTTCTTCTTAAAAACGTTGGAACATCAAGATCGTTATTATCGATTATAAGCCCTTTGTGGCCCCTGTATGTTGCGCCGCCGGATTCGCCGACAGCTTCCTGCCTGCGGATAAAAGTAGGAACATCTAAGTTCTGTGCATTTTTTAAATCAGCCGGAGTAATATCCCGAACCTTACCTTTGCGTGCAAGTTCAATGTGGTTCTGAGGCAGCTCGGGCTCAGCACCGATTCCTGTGGCAATTACGGTTACTCTCATTTCATCGCCAAGGCTGTCTTCGACAACTGCACCCCAGATAATATCGGCATCTTCTCCTACTTCATTATATATCCGATCAGATGCTTCAGTCATTTCTTCCATTGTCAAATCACTGGTGCTTGTTATATTCATCAAAACACCTTTGGCGCCGGAAATAGAGATGTCTTCAAGAAGAGGATGAGAAATAGCTCGTTCGGCTGCCATTGTTGCACGGTTATCACCACTTGCAATTCCGATACCCATTATAGCCATGCCGGCCTTGGACATGGTGGTCTTAACATCGGCAAAATCGAGATTTACCAGGCCAGGCATCATGATAAGATCAGTGATGCCCTTGACTGAATGGAGCAAAATTTCATCCGCTTTTCTGAACATTTCAATCATGGTTGCATTTTTTGATGCCACGCCCCTGAGCCTGTCATTCGGAATTGTGATGGCTGTATCGACAACCTGCTTTAATGCCTCTATCCCTTCTTCTGCCTGTTTTGCCCGCTTTTTACCTTCAAATGAAAACGGTTTTGTCACCACGGCAACCGTCAATGCGCCAATATCTTTACATATTTCGGCAATTACCGGGGCAGCTCCGGTGCCGGTGCCACCGCCGAATCCTGCTGTGATGAACACCATGTGACTGCCGTCAAGAGCATTGATGATTGCATCCCGGCTTTCTATTGCTGCTTCCCTCCCGACTTCAGGATTGGCGCCTGCCCCAAGCCCTTCCGTCAGTTGTTCACCTAACTGGATTTTAACAGGTGCATTTGAAATCTCAAGGGACTGAGCATCTGTGTTGGCTGAAATAAATTTCACACCCTGGAGCTTGGATATAATCATGTTATTAATGGCATTACCTCCAGCTCCGCCGACTCCGATTACCTTGATTTTCGCTGATTTTTCATTATCTACATATGTAAACATTTCCCCACCTCCTGTTTGAAGAGTGTTAATGGTAAGCTTTTATTCAATTGTAACTACTTCCTTTGTACATGGTCAGAAATAATTGGCCTTGCCTGAGCAAACAAGAGTGTCTAAAGTGAGCTAAAGTGTCTAAAGTGCCTAAAGTTGAGGTGTCGCTACGCTCCATCTTTTCTTAAAATAAAATAGACAGCATTCCTTAACTTTAGTCACTTTAGCTCACTTTAGACACTTTAGTCACTTATTATACCACATCATTAAACCATTTTTTCATCCGTCCTATAATGCGGTTAAAAATATTTTTATCGCGAATCCTGAATTTATCCTTGGTTTTGGTCTTCGCACCATATAAAACAAGGCCAACTCCGGTCGCATACATGGGATTATTGACAACATCAACGAGACCGCTGATACCCCTTGGCTTCCCAAGGCGTGTCGGAAGATCAAATACTGTCTCGGCAACTTCTACTACACCGTCAAGAAGTGCTGTTCCCCCGGTAATAACCATTCCTGAAGGTATAATATTCTCCATTCCGGCTCTGTAAATTTCCCTTTGCACCAGGGTAAAGATTTCTTCCATACGCGGTTCTAAAATTTCACCGAGAATCTGTCTCGGGAGTTTTCTCGCCTCGCGTCCGCCCATACCTGGAACCTCAATTGTTTCTTCGCTGTTTATATTACCGGAAACACAGGTCCCGTATTTCAGTTTGATCTTTTCAGCATCAGCATGAGTAGCACGCAGGCCGACTGCAATATCGTTCGTGAGATTATTCCCGCCAAGGCTAAGTACAAATGTATGTTTGATATTTTTACCTGAAAAGATCGCCAGATCGGTTGTACCGCCGCCAAGGTCTAAAAGGGCTGTGCCAAGTTCCTTTTCTTCTTCTGTCAGCACGGCTTCCCCGGAGGCCAGCGATTCCAGGACGATGTCATAAACATCGAGCCCGGAGCGGTTTGCACATTTGACTATGTTATGGGCGGATGTCACAGCACCGGTTACGATATGTATTTTTGCCTCAAGCCTCACGCCTGCCATACCGACAGGATTCTGAATACCAGGTTCTTCATCCACCATGAATTCCTGGGGAAGGACATGTATAACTTCGCGATCCATGGGGATGGCCACAGCACGTGCAGCATCAATTACCCGTGCAACATCACTGTCTTTGATTTCCGATCCTTTAATGGCCACAATTCCACGGCTGTTAAAGCCGGTTATATGACCTCCTGCAATACCGGCATATACGGATGAAATCTCACATCCGGACATAAGTTCAGCTTCTTCCACAGCCTTTTTTATCGATTCAACAGTTGATTCAATGTTTACAACAACGCCTTTTCTAAGCCCGATGGAAGGATGTGTTCCGATACCGATAATATTTATTTCATTTTTGGAGACTTCACCAACTACGGCACAGATTTTAGTTGTCCCTATGTCAAGTCCGACAATGATATTTTCCTGTTCCTGCATTTTAAACCTCCTTATTATATGAAGCTTAAAAGTGCCTAAAGTGAGCTAAAGTGACTAAAATGCCTAAAGTTGAGGTGTCGCTTCGCTCTATCTTTTTTATAAGAATACAATAGACAGAATTCCTTAACTTTAGACACTTTAGTTCACTTTAGGCACTTTAGA
>JAUWMJ010000319.1 GCA_030613225.1 Desulfobacterales bacterium | reverse complement strand
GGGGACAGATAAACGACTTTAATAAGGGTGAGCCAGTTTCAAAACGTCCCCTTTTGTCCGATATCTGCGTCAGGCTCAAATTTTAATCCTCGAAATACTCCATGTATTCCTGTGGTTAAAATTTTCGCCTTCCTTGATCTCGAACAAAATTGAACATTTTGAAACTGCCTCAGGAAGGAAAAATATAATGTCGAAAGCACTTGTTGTATATGCTTCAAGAGCCGGTTCCACACAAAAGATAGGCGATCTGATTGCTGAAGGAATTCGAATTTCCGGTCACGAAGCAACTGTTATTAAAGTCAGTGAGATAAAAAAGGAAACAGATCTTGACGGCTATGACGCCTTTGTCTTCGGGTCAGCCACTTACCATGGAGATATGATGCAGGGAATGAAAACCTTGCTTTTTCTTGCTGAAAAGGCAAATCTTGAAGGAAAAGGCGGCGGCGCTTTCGGAGCCTTTGGATGGAGCGGCGAATCTCCAGGTCGTATCTTTGATACAATGGAAAATATTTTCAAAATGGATATGGTGAGCGGTCCCTTAAGGCTTAAATCGGCTTCTTTGGGCGGAGGCGTCCAGATGGCCCAGGATTACGGTAAAGAAATCGCCGGAAAACTTTAACAGTATTTATGATCATAAAACAATCCAAGGAGGTTTATCATGACAACACCACAACATTGTCCAGGTTACGAACAATTTAAAAGCCTTAAGTCATTTAAGTGTAAATGCCCAAACTGCGGAGAAGAAAAGGAAATATTTTCCGACGAATTTGACAAGTCACATAAATGCAGTGGGTGCGGCCAGGATATTGACTTTAACCAGTGCACCCTGGATGCTGGAGTTTAGTCAGTTAAACCGGTGCTATAAAAAATTGGTTCTCGTTCACGCCCATTCGGAACAAAAAGGTCGCACAATCACCGTCCTGTAAGCGTTCACAGGTGCTGTATATGTGCGTGATCAGGGCGACCAGCTATAGTCTGCTATGCTGGTTGCTCTGATCGCGTGCAGATGCGGTGCCTGTGAACGTTTACAAAAATTGCAACAGGAGGGAAGTGCAATGGAAGAAAAAGTAAAAATCTATACAACCCCTACCTGACCCTACTGTAAAATGGCGAAGGAGTTTCTTTCGAAAGAGGGTGTTGAGTATATCGCCTATGATGTCACAAAAGACAAGGATGCACTCAAGGAAATGATGGAAGTTTCCGGCGGAGCACGAAGTGTCCCGGTTATTTCCGTGTGCAATAACGTAATGGTCGGTTTTGATCCTGATCGTCTTAAACAGGATCTAAATTGTCTCAAGCAAAGTACTGAAATTTAGTCAAAAAGGTACGGAAACAATGGACAACATAACTCTTTATTCAACGGATGGATGCCCTTTTTGTATTAAAGCAAAATCGTTCTTAAAAGAAAAACATATAGGCTTTTCAGAAATCATGGTTCGGTCTGGATCAAAAGAATTAGAGGAGATGAAGAAAAAAACCGGAAGCGATTTACCTCCCCAGATTTTAATTGATGGTGAGCCTGCAGGTGGTTACGATAAGCTTGTTAACCTGTTTACAGCACGGAAAATAGGCGAAAAATCGGTAATTTACGATGTATTAATCATAGGTGGTGGCCCCGCCGGCTTAAATGCTGCTCTCTATGCTTCCCGAAAAGTTTTAAAAACAATCCTAATCAGCTATAACATTGGCGGCCAGGTTGCAGATACCTATGATATTGAAAACTATCTTGGCTTTAGCCAGATCGAAACAGCCGACCTGATAAGAAAATTTGATGAGCATGTGGAAAAGTACGGAATCGAAAAACTCCTTGGAACAAAAATAACTTCTCTTGATCTGACCGGTAAAATCAAGAAGATCACCACAGGGGAGGGAAAGACCTACTATTCCAGAACCGTTATTATTGCCACGGGAAAACGTCCACGGTCTTTAAATGTTCCGGGTGAAAAAGAGCTTATCGGCAGGGGTGTTGCCTATTGCTCAACCTGTGACGCACCTTTGTTTGCAGGTGCTGATGTTGCTGTTATAGGAGGCGGAAATTCAGCCCTTGAAGCTGTTATCGACCTTGCCAAGGTTGCCAATAAAATCTTTATGGTTTCGCTTACACCGCTTACCGGTGATCCGATACTTATAAATAAGGTGTCTTCATTATCAAAGGTGTCTATCTTTACAAAACACGATACAACCAGGGTAATCGGTGATTCTAATGTAAAAGAAATAGAGATAAAATCCCTGGATACAGGAGAAGTAAGCAGGCTTAAAGTGGAAGGTGTCTTTATCGAGATAGGGCTTTTGCCGAATTCCGATATTGTCATCGACACCCTTGAAACCAATCAACAGGGAGAAATTATTGTAGACAATGTGTGCAGGACAGGTATTACAGGCGTTTTTGCCTGTGGCGATGTAACCAGTATCCCTTACAAGCAGGTTATTATTGCAGCAGGCGAAGGGGCAAAAGCAGCTTTGTCGGCATATGATTATTTAAATAAGCAAAGATAATTGGTAACCGTTCACGGGTTCAGAGGTTCAGGGTTCAGAGGTTGCCCTCGTTCCCATACTTCGCTGTGGAACGTACACCCGGCACTTAAGCGTCGACATGAGTGACCGATGACCAGAGACCGATACCGCATCAGAGATCATAAAGAGGGGCATCTTTTCCGGTTCTTACACACCGGCAGTCGACGTAGAGCGCCGGAATGAGTGGTAAGGCAACCCTGAACCTTTGAACGTTGAACCGTGAACGGTTACGATAATTGTAACTCAGGTTGTCAGGTTCACGGTTCAAAGTTCAAGGTTAGTGACTTAGTATATCGTAATAATCGGATGCATTTTGCATTCGCTTCGGAATTGAAACCCTGGCAAGTCATGTTTATTTGTCAGGTAAGAAACCTTTAGAGTCAATTCGCATGCTGATTGCCGACTAAAACAGAAACTCTGAACCTCTGAACCGTGAACCCTTGAACCTGAGCAGGTACAGATAATTAAACAAGGAGGGAAAAATGGATAAATATGTATGTACGATATGCGGGTATATTTACGACCCTGAGCAAGGTGACCCTGACAGTGGTGTTGAGCCGGGGACAAAATGGGAAGATGTACCCGAAGACTGGGAATGCCCGGTGTGCGGCGCGCCCAAGGATGATTTTGAAAAGGAAGAATAAGAGGAAAAAAACATGAAACCTTTGGAAATAGCAAAAGGGATTTACAGTGTAGGCGTTACCGACTGGAATATCAGGGATTTTCACGGATATTCCACATATGCCGGGACAACCTATAATGCTTTTTTAATTGTGGATGAAAAGATTGTACTGATCGATGCGGTTAAAAAGGAATTTGCCGACCAATTCCTTGAAAATATATCTTACGTGGTTGATCCAAAAAAAATCGACCTTGTTATCAGCAACCACACGGAAATGGATCATTCCGGGGGATTGCCCAGGGTCATGCATAAAATCGGAGAAGACAAACCACTTTATTGCTCCAAGATGGGATATAAAAACCTTTCCAGTCATTTCAGGCAGAAATGGAATTATCATGCTGTTGAAAATGGCGGGGAATTAAGCATCGGCAAAAGAACCCTGACCTTTCTTGAAACCAAAATGCTTCACTGGCCGGACAACATGTTCACATATGTAAAGGAAGATAAAATCCTTTTTTCCAGCGATGCTTTTGGGCAGCATTATGCAGGGCCGGAGAAGTTTGATGACGAGATTGGCGATGATATAATGATTCATGCAAAAAAATATTTTGCAAATATTCTTCTCCTTTACTCTGCCAAGACTTTAAAACTTTTAGAGACTGTTTCTAAGCTTGGACTCGAATTTGATATGATATGCCCTGACCACGGTATTATCTGGAGAAAAAATCCAGGCAAAATAATTGACGCCTATGTAAAATGGAGCAACCAGGAAGCTGAAAGAAAGGCTGTAGTCATTTACGAAACCATGTGGCACAGTACGGAAGCCATGGCGGAAGCGATAGTTTCAGGGCTTGCAAGTGAGGGAGTTCCGGCTAAACCTATCCATATCAGAAGCTCACATCGCAGCGACATCATAACTGAAGTTCTGGACGCAAAAGCTGTGATAATCGGCTCTCCAACGCTGAACAACCAGATGTTTCCCACTGTGGCGGATACTTTGACATATATAAAAGGTCTTAAGCCTAAAAATAAAATCGGGGCTGCATTCGGTTCTTACGGCTGGAGTGGTGAAGCAGTTAAGCTGATTAACAAAGAGCTTGAGGCTATGAAATTTGAAGTCATTGATGCCGGAGTGAAG
>JAUWMJ010000016.1 GCA_030613225.1 Desulfobacterales bacterium | reverse complement strand
TAACTATAAAGTCCCCCTCACTTATTGAAAGGTTTATTCCGTCTATTCCGAGAGTGCCGTCCAAAAAACTGTGACTCAAATTTTTTATCTCAATAATGTTCACTCAATTCCTCATATTAGTTCAGCCACAAAGTCACGAAGGCACTAAGATTATAATATAATTCATTTAGTGCCATTTTTAATAAACGGTATATGTTGCATCTACAGTTTTTCAGCTATTGATTCTTCTCTTTTTGTCAAAGTTTTATAATTCATATCTTTTCTTTGTGCCTTGGTGCCTTGGTGTGGCTGAACTGTTACGATCGGGTAACGTGGACAAAGGAGGAGGGCTTAACAACTTGAATTTTTCCGGGACTCCGTCTTTAAGTAAAACACGATTCACTGAATACCTTATCCAGGAGAATGCCTTGGATGAGCACGGTTTTGAAGAATGGATCTTTTGTCCCGGCATGGTGTTCAATGCGCCGGACAAATGGTGGGACGATCAGGGGAAGCGGGATAAGCCTCACGAGGGATTAGATTTATGTCTATACAGGGATCGGCGGGGCAGGATGCGTCGTCTTGATGAAAAAACGAAGATCCCGGTAATTTATGACGGATTAGTTGTTGGAATTATCAATGATTTCCTTGGCAAGTCGGTGATTATAGAACATGGTCTCACCGATAGCGATAACAACAGATTTTGTACTATTTATGGCCACATAAACCCACACAAAGGTCTTCACGCTGGAAGGATCGTAAAAGAAGGTGATATCATTGCAACGTTAGCTGACTTACGCAACTCAAAAATAAAAACCCTTTCCCATTTACACATCTCCCTCGGCTGGGCATCCAAATTTATCTCATATGACAAACTTGACTGGGAGACAATAGGCGCTCCAAACACCCTTACTTTGATAGACCCCCTGTATGTTATTGGCCGGCATTATCGCGTGTTGAAACGCATATCCTCCATGCCGGGACTTCTATATTCTCACGCACAAAGAATATGATCTGAATAAATGGAAGGAGGATGTATGGTTCGAGAGTATACACAAATAATCCAGATATGGCCTTCTATTTCACCGATCTTGTCACCCCCACAAAATGATGAAGACCTGGATAAATTGATCGGACTTGCGGATTGCGTGATTGATCAGGCACAGGGGAAGAAAAATCATCCGCTTATGGGACTTCTGGATATTGTTGGAACATTAATTTCCGAGTATGAACAAAGGAATATTCCCGAACCGGCGGGCACTCCAATTGGTTGCATAAAATATTTCATACAGGAATATGGGTTAAAACAAAAAGATTTAACAGAACTCGGCAGTCCCGGAGTTATTTCTGAAATTTTGTCCGGAAAGCGAGAATTAAATAAACGACAGATTAAGGCTCTAAGTAAGCGGTTTGGATGTAGTCCTGCTGTTTTTATTTGACGGGACACATCAATTCCTATTTCTTTTTTTCCACTACCACAAAGCACTGTGACAAGTAAGGGTTTGCGCAAAAATAAATTTACATTTTAAGTGCATGGATTTAGGTCAGATTTGTTCAATCCGAGGCTGCAGGTAAGCGAAGACTCCGAAACCACAGGAATAACGAGCTGTTTCGAGGATTTTGGAGTTGAGGTATTTTGTTTTTTAAAGACGTCCCGGTTAGTCACTGAGATGCAAG
The DNA here is from genome assembly GCA_030613225.1 of Desulfobacterales bacterium. Next base: position 14,818 of record JAUWMJ010000016.1, on the reverse strand, counting down.
GCGCCGTTTGAAAATTTCTCCTTATCCGTTCATATTTATACGGTTAAGAATGAAGAAAAGGCGGCTTTAAAAATAAATCCCGGACCGCCTTTTTAATCCAAATGCGTCAAGGGATGACTTGACCCGTTTCCTTTATAGATGATTTGGAAACTTTGGCCTCGTCAAAAGAAGCCATTTGGGTCATGATTTTACAGGCGGTATCTGCCATGTCAATGGCAAGGGCAGCCCCGGTGCCTTCTCCCAGCCTCATGTTAAAATCAATCAGGGGATGAAGATCCATATGTGAAAGTGCCGCCTTCTGGGCTTTTTCCACAGATTTGTGACCGGATATGAGATATCCTTGTATGTCCGGGTTGATGACATAGGCCACAAGTCCTGCGGCTGTTGAGATGACTCCGTCAAGAACGATGGCTGTCTTTTTTGTAGCTGCAGCAAGAACAGCTCCTGCAATGCCTGTAATTTCAAAACCGCCTATTTTCTGAAGGATCTGAAAACCATTTATGGGATCAATGGTATGAAAATTCAACACTTTTTCAATCACCTCGGTTTTATGTTCAAGTCCCTTGTCATCCACTCCGGTTCCCCTTCCGGTTGCCTTGGCAGGGGTAATCCCTGTAATGACGGAAATAATGGCAGAAGCAGAAGTTGTATTGCCGATTCCCATTTCACCCAGTCCCACAATGTCGATGGGGTCTTTATCATAAGCTTCAAGAAAGGTGGTCATTCCGTTTTCAAGGGCCATGATCATCTGCTCCCTTGTCATGGCATCTTCAATGGCAAAGTTCCGGGTTCCCCTGGCTACTTTCTTGATGATCAAGTCAGGATGGGGGTTAAATTCCCGGCTCACCCCCATGTCCACAACTTTCATCTCTATGTTGTGATGGCGGCACAGAACATTGATGGCCGCACCGCCGTTTAAAAAGTTATCCACCATCTGGGCGGTGACTTCAGAGGGATACGCTGAGACGCCTTCCTCGGTAATCCCGTGGTCTCCTGCAAAAACAAAAAGGTTCTTCTGTTTGATTTCGGGATTAAGATCGTTCTGAATCAGGCTCATCCGGACGGCAAGGTCTTCGAGACGGCCAAGTGCTCCCAATGGTTTTGTTTTTTCATCTATCTTTGCTGTGGCATGGGCAAGCAGGCTGTCTGACAGGGGCTTGATATTCTCAATAACCTTTCTGCAAAGACTTTCAGGTTCCGGATTGTCAATTGGTTTTTTATTTGACTGAATGCTGATGTTTTCATCCCGGCTTTCCTGCCAGGCCTCAATTGAAGGCCTTTCAGGTGCATAACTGAAATCAAGAATATATTTTAAATGCCTGCCGGAAAGCACATTTGCCATCAGCTCCGGTGCTTTTTCCGGTGTAACGATATCTTCGATCAAAAATCTTAACCGGCTTTTATGGTCCTGCATAAACGGGACGGCCTTTTTCATATGATCTCTTGTCATGCCGTAGACCCCGGACACATGGGTTTCTTTATAGTGGAGAAGGTTTAACAGGTTGGTTTCAATATGTTCGTTTTTTGAAATCCCGCTGAAAAAGGAAATTTGTCCACCTTTGCCAACCTTTGCAATACCCTGGCAGAAGGCAATAAAATCTGCACAGGCATTGATCACCAGTTCAAACTCGCTCTCTTTGGTGTCTTTAGTGCAGTGAATACCGGTTGCACTTAAGAAAGGCTCAACATGTTTTATTTTTGTCTCATTTTTTTCAATGACCAGGGGATCAAGACCCAGTTCTTTTGCATAAAGGGCTGTGATCAGCCCCATGGTGCCGGAACCGTATATCAGTATCCGGTCGCTGTTTTTGCAGGATAATTTCTCAAAAGCATTGATAACGCATCCCAGCGGCTCTGCAAAGCAGGCCACGTGGGCATCCAGATCACCAGGGATGGGAATCAGGCTTTCTTCCGGCAGAACAGCCTGGCTGGCAAACCCGCCGTCCGTATGAAACCCGGTTATTTTCATGTCCTCACAAAGGTTTTCCCTGCCGGTTTCACAGAACCTGCAAATACCGCAGCTTTTCCCGGGCCAGACAACAAACCGTTGGCCGGTCTGGTCTTTGACCACCATTTCATGGCCCGGCACCCTTGGAAAGACAAGGTCCCTGTGGCCCTGTTCCCACATCTTGGCGTCGGTTCTGCAGATCGCACAGCAAAGGACATCGGTTAAAGCAGATCCTTTTTCAGGCCCGGATAAATCTTTCTCATCATTTTTAATTTCAAGCCTTTTAAGACCTGTTAAAACCATTTTCATTTTTATATATCCTCTTCAGAAAGAACCAGTTTTTTGATGCAGACATTTTCAAACCCCTGTTCTATAAGGCGGGATTCGTGCTGCCGCACCACCTCCATTTGATTAAACGGGAACACACTTGCTTTTTCGAGCTTGACAAGCAGACAGGTGTCATCCTTGAAACGGATATAATCCTGGCCGGATTTTAAAATCAGAAGTTCCATAGATAGATTCTTTCAAATATAAAGGGTTATGAGACAAGGCTGTGAAGCTTTTTTAATCCTTTTTCAGGGTCTGTGTTCTGGGCTGCTACCCATTTTTCAAGGGTTTGAAAGGCAGTGCCGGTTTCAAGGATTCGGGCAGCCTGCTCAATCCCGTCATCAAGGCTTGTTGCCCTGCCTGCTGCAAGGAAAATCAGTCCTGCATTGAGGATCGCCGCATCTTTTCTGGCACTGTTTTCATTATTGTTCAAGAGGCCGGCAAATCGTTTTGATTCTGTTTCGATATCTTTTTCAGGTGAAAGATCATTGCAGTCCTTGTTGGCAAGACCAAGTTTTTCAGGGTCAATGGTAAACTCATCGATACCATTTTTTCCAGAAATCCGGGCGCAATGGGTGATCCCGCAGACCGAGGCTTCATCCATCCCCTTGTTTGAATCATCTATAGATCCGTGCAGTACAAAGGCGCTTTTATAGCCGATTTCTTTCATGACCTTTGCCACCGGCAGGATCATCTTCCTTGAATAGACTCCCCGGACACCGATGGAAGGAAGGGCAGGGTTTGCCAGAGATGCCGCAATATTCAGCGTTGACCCGAAATAAATCCGGGACAGGATTCTGCCAAGGGCCATGGGGTGGATATTTGGACTCATGCCGTTGAACAGGCCAAGGCCTGCTGTTTCAATGCTCTTTGCAACAACATCTGCCGTACATTCCACATCAACCCCCAGGGCTTCTGCCATATCCACGGTGCCGCAGACAGAGGTAATGGCCCGGGCACCATGTCTTGCCATGGGGATGCCGCCTGCAGCAGCGATAATGGAGGCTGCCGTGCTGATGTTGAAGGTTTTAAAGGTGTCCATGCCGGTGCCGCTGTTTTCAACGGTTTCGATTCCGTCACTGATGGCCACTTTGGTGGTATCAAGGTCGTATATGGCTTCCCAGGACCCTGCAACCTCCTCTTTTGTTTCTCCCTTGGCTGTCAGTGCTGCCAGAAACGCACCTTGCTGCATCTCTGTGATATCATTGTTCAAAACAGAGACAAACGCCTTTTTTGATTCATTTCTGGATAGATTTTCTTTCTGGATGAGGCGGGTGATAATGGAGCCGAATTCTTTGTTCAATGTCTGGGACATAAAATACCTCCTGAATAATAATATTATTCAAAAGGATCTTGTTCCAGCAAAGAATCCTTGGGTTCAACATGAAGGCAGGCTTTCCGACTTACGGATCATCCTGGTAACTGCGCCTTCCCCTTTTTATAAAGAGTGGCTTTGCTGCAGTCCTTGTCCCCGATCACGGCAACGGCTGGCATGTGACGGACTTTCACCGTCTTTCCTTTTACCTTGCACCTTTTAACAAAGGCCCAAGCACCTTTATGTTCAGGATAAATATAAAATACCGGCTGTTGAATTTTGTCAATGATTAATATCAAAGAGCGCCTTTTTTATCCTAATGGAGATTTCAGAGGCGTCTAAGCGAGCTAATCTTGGCATGGCATACTATATCAGACCTCGTTATTCACCTTACAAAAATGACCGGAGACCTTGATATACCATGGAATCGCAAAAAAATTGGACACCAGGCCGGTCTGGGTTATAAGGTTCAGGGTTCCCGGTTCAAGGTTAAGTGCTTAGCGCTTTTTTTCTTACCTATCGATTCCTTTGGGTTAATGTGATGGCGGATAACCTCTGAACCTTTGAACTGTGAACCTTTCAACCCAAAGCATAGACTGGAAACGGAACTTTTTGTCGAAAATATTGCACCATGATACGCTATAATCTACGAGGTCTGTATATTGTTATTTCAAAATGTTAATTCTTCCAGATCATTCCTGCAAGTCTTTTTTAAAAATGGCCCATTTCTTGTTGTTACTTTATGATAAGAAAAATCAATACTTAGCGTGAGTTTACGATATGTTACGACTGGAAGAGCTTAAAAGGCAAAGAAAATTTGTTTTTTATTAAAAACTTGACTTCTCATCAAGTTATCATTACACTTTTACAAAATTACTACATTGTGGCACATAATTATGAGATTTAAAATTATTACATTGTGTTTGACCTTCCTGATCAGCTTAAATGCTTCAGGCATTATTGTTTCTTTTCAAAAATGTACGAAGCAGGGTTGCTGTTGCATGCAAGAGCCTGCCTACCCCAACCAGCATGTACTGAGGAGCCCGAAGAGCTGTTGCTGTTCAGGTGATCAAGGAATTTCCTGCGGGGTTAGCGAGGACCAGATTCCCGCGCTTCAGGCGTTCGTATCTTCAACGGGAAATACGGAAAGGAAATTCTCAAAAGCAGCACTCCTTTGCCTGAACATCACATCTGATGTTTCCACCAGCGCAACTCATACTGTTCGAACGGCATTCCTGCCGCTTCAAAATAATAAAATTCCACTATACCTGCAAAACTCCTCGTTTATCTGTTAAGCCATCACTTTTCTATTCTTCAGACAGACAATAACTATCATCAAGTGTATAGGGCCATTTCTGATCTCCTTAAGTGACCAGGCATGTCAATATACTCAATCTCTGCATGCTTATAGCAGCAGGTGTTGCGATAGCTGTTGATAGTTAACAATTTTATTCAGATTGGGAAAACAGAAAAATACAAGGAGACTATTTCAATGGGAAAAGTAAAGAACAAGAGCAATACGAAAAAGAATATCAATGAGAACAAACGATTAGATAAAAAAAAGCTGGTGCTGGGGAAAAACAAAAAGTCACCAATACCAACCATAGTGGCGTGTGCCTCTTTGATACTGCTTATCGGTGGTGTTGTTTACTGGGCTCAACGTGGAAACAGTGATGGCTCGCTGCCTGTAGCAACAGCCACTGCCGCCGAGCAAAAGACAAACGAAATCGCGTATCCGGTCAGCCTTTTTGCAGATGGAAAGGCCCGTCATTTTAAATATTCAGATAGCGAACACACTATCCGATATTTTATTCTTCAAAGCGCAGACGGCATTATTCGAGCGGCTTTTGACGCCTGTGACGTTTGCTGGCCGGCCGGTAAAGGGTACTACCAGGAAGGTGACAATATGGTGTGTCGAAATTGCGGACGGAAATTTGCCTCGGCAAAAGTTAACGAAGTGCAGGGTGGCTGCAATCCGGCCCCTCTGAAAAGAGTTGTCACGGGCGATAAACTGGTCATCCTGATCGAAGATATTCTTGCAGGGAAAAAATATTTTGATTTTAAAAACAGGGGGTAGACCATGACATTGAAAGAAATTGCTATTAAGAATTTAATGCGCCGCAAAGGCAAGGCATTTTTTATTTTGTCCGGTCTTGTGATAGGCGTGGCTACTGTTGTGGGCATTATCAGTTTTGTTAATGCCATGACACAGGATATTAACCATAAACTTGAAAAATATGGCGCTAATATCCTGATTGTTCCAAAAACCGACAACCTGAACCTGACATACGGAGGCATGACACTTGGAGGTGTTTCATTTGAAATGCAGGAAATAAATGAATCCGACCTGGCCGGTATTGGCTCCATTAAAAACGCGGCAAATATTGCTGCTGTCAGCCCCGTTGTACTGGGTGGAGTTGAGATTCAGGATAAACGTGTACTGCTGGCCGGCGTGGATTTTACCGCGACCAGAACATTAAAACCATGGTGGGAGATTGATGGTGTATTGCCTGGGCCAAACGAAGTTCTTTTAGGTACGGAGGTCTCTCGAATCCTCGGCATTAAAACGAACGAGGCTGTTTCCATCAAGGACCAGGTACTGAGGGTTTCCGGTGTGCTGGCTCCAACAGGCTCTCAGGATGACCAGCTGGTGTTTACAACACTTTCAACAGCACAAACCCTTTTGAATAAAAAGGGAGTCGTTTCCATGGTGGAAGTTGCGGCACTGTGTAATGCCTGCCCAATTAGCGATATGGTGAGTCAAATTGCCGAAAAGCTCCCGAACGCAAAGACAATGGCCATCCAACAAGTGGTAAAGGGTCGTATGGAGACGCTGGCTCAGTTTAAGCATTTTTCCTATCTGATTTCAGCGATTGTTGTTCTTATCGGCGGTCTGATGGTTTTAGTGACAATGATGGGAAGTGTTCGTGAACGAACAGAGGAAATTGGTATTTTTCGGGCCGTTGGCTTCAGGAAAAAACATGTCATGGGAATTACATTCATGGAAACCGGCATCCTGTCCGGAATCAGCGGTATCATCGGATACCTCATTGGATATGGCGGAACAAAGCTTGTGTTTTGGCTGTTATTGCACAAAGACGCGAAAGTCGTTTCCCTGGATCCTGGACTGGCGGCAGGTGCTTTTCTGATGGCAATCGTGGTCGGTCTTATCGCAAGCGCGTATCCGGCCTTTATGGCAGCCGGAATGGACCCGAACCAGGCGTTGCGATCCCTTTAGTAGTAACACTTAACCTTCAATATGGAGAACAATATGAGTAATATTATTGCTGAAAATATTTCAAAATCCTATGGCAGTAAGGATTCACAGGTCACTGCCATTTCAAATATGAATTTCCGGATCGATTCCGGAGAATTTGTCGGGGTGATGGGTGAATCCGGGGCTGGAAAATCAACCTTATTATCCATCATGGGAGCCATGAATTCCCCAACATCAGGACGCTATCTGGTTGACGGGATCGATGTTTATGACCTTTCCCAGGAAAAACAGGCTGATTTCAGGCGGGAATTTCTCGGATTTGTTTTTCAGAGTTTTCACCTGATATCCTACCTGACGGTTCTTGAGAATGTGATGCTCCCTTTAACTACGATAAACATTTCGAGAAAGCAGAAGCGATCAATGGCCAAAGACACCCTGGCAACCGTAAGCCTGGAAAGGAAATGGATGCGCTTGCCCTCTGAAATATCAGGAGGCGAAAAAGAACGTGTCGCAGTTGCCCGAGCCATTATCAATGAGCCACCAATACTCCTGGCAGATGAACCTACAGGCAATCTTGACACACGTAACACCCATGAAGTGATGGAACTTCTCTGCCGGCTTAACGAAAAAGGAACGACCATGGTTATGGTTACCCACAGCGCCGAATGCGCCGCGTACGCCGGAAGAATAATGAATGTTGCCGATGGAAAGCTGATGCAGGAAGGCCAAGAGGGTTCTGTCTATGTCAAAGTATCGGCAATGGCTAATTAAACGCTTAAAAATAACCTCAAACAACAGAGCCTGTTTCAAAACGTTTCAGTTTGTTCAAGGTCAAGGAAGGCGAAAATTTTAACCACAGGAATACATGGAGTATTTCGAGGATTAAAATTTGAGTCTGACGCAGAGATTGGACAAAATGGGACGTTTTGAAATTGGCTCAACATTGATCTGTTATACAGGAGAAACGTGATGAACACAGTTATAAAAAAGAAACTATTTATTGTTGGTATAATAACAGCCCTGGCACTGTCCGCTGTCTTTATTATCGCGGCCACAAAAAGTTCAACCGACCAAAATAATACTTCTTCGCAAACCCAAAATGGGAAAGCGCTTTCAAAGGTTATTCTTAACGTCGAAAACATGTCTTGTGGGGGATGTATCTCAACTATCAAATCAAGCCTCAGTGGTATTGAGGGGATTGAGGATTGTCGGGTTGATATATCCGGTGGTACCGCAGAAGTTGTTTATGACAACCAAAAACTAAAGGATATCAACCGTATCGCAGTAACAATTACACAAAGCGGCTATCCCGCAACCATTTTTCAGGTAATCACTCCTGATCAAATGAAAAAGGAAAAAGAAAAATCAGCCAGGCGTTCCAAAAGATATATCGCCGCAGTTGGTGAGTGGAATATCCCAAGAGAGAACTTTAATGCCGACCTGGCCCATGCAAAAATACAATATACAAAGGTCTATGGAGAGAATGCCTTTTCCAGCACACGCGGTAAACGGCTGCTGGACAATTTAAAAGTGCAGATCGTTCAACAGCAGATCAGGGAAGGAATTCTAATGCAGGAAATCAAGAGAGCTGATTTTAAGGTTGATTCATCAAAAATGGATCAGGCCCTAAAGGAATTTCTCGACAGTAAAGGAGTGGATATGGCCGGCTTTGAGCAGGGCCTGAAAGAAAACGGCTATCCATTCGACTATTTCCTGAAAAAATTTCATAACCGGGTGCTGATTGATAACTTTCTGGAAGAAAAAGTCTTTTTCGGCAGCACCAACGGTATCGAAAAACGCAGGCGGTACGCGTCCTGGTTCAAGAACGCCAGCGTTATGAACAAGGTTGTTTACTACGACAAGGAGATAGCTCAACTGATACAGAACCAGCCTGCATCAAGCTGTTGTTCTGTTCAATAACAAGCATTCGATTCTGTGGTTAAACATGCAGGCGCATATTCATGTATGTGCGCCTGCACATTATTCTTCCAAGCCCTCCATTAAGTGATATAATGCGCCTTTATATTCAATTCGCCAGGCTCTTCCCATACTGATTTTACTTAATGATAGTGGCTTAATTGTAAAGCATTAATTCACTATACAAGCTTTGACACCAATCTCTGACAATAAATTATTTAGATGTCAAGAAAAATTGACTATAAGAGTGAAAATAATAGGTAATCATGGCAGGCTACTCCTCTCTGAATCCTTATTGGTACTTATCTATGCGGAAATCATAGAAGCATTGGTGTTCTTAAAACGTTTTCTAACAAAATATTCGTTTCTATTGAAAAAGCTACGGTGATATGTCACGGTTATATAGATTGAAAAATTGATTGCAGGGCATTTATCGAGCATCCAAATTTTTAATAGGGTAAAGGGTGTGGGAAGGAACAAACTAAAAGATCGATTATGCCCTGCCAGGGTACCGGAATATCTGCGATCTGAAATTTGGTTGTTGAACATGGCCCCTGCGATCATTAAAGCGGTATGCAAAGAGGTGATCCATGGATCCTCCTTACAATATCCTGGCTGTCGACATCGGTTCGGTTTCCATTGGCGTAGTCGAGATAAATGCTTCAAAAGAAATCATAAGCAGTGCTTATGTCTTTCATCAAGGCAAAATTGTTGAAAAACTAAACCGCATTCTGGAAGAATTTGATCTTTCGGCAATCTCTGGGATCGCGGCCACAACCTCCACTCCGGACATAATCCTAACCAACGGCAGCTATGACAATCGTGTGGCAGTGATTGAAGCTTGCCGGCAATTTAACCAATCGATTGGCTCAATTTTAATGGTTGGCGGTGAAAAATTTGGTGTTGTCCGATTTGATGATGAGGGGAATTACACCGGCTACAAAGCCAATACATCATGTGCGGCCGGAACCGGCAGTTTTCTTGACCAGCAGGCACAACGGTTGAACCTCGACAGTATTGAGGAATTGAGCCGGATCGCTTTTGAAAATGATGGTGCCTTGCCCAAAATTGCTTCCCGCTGCGCCGTGTTCGCTAAAACCGATTTGGTTCATGCCCAACAGGAAGGCTATACACTGGATGAGATCTGCGACGGTCTGTGCCACGGACTGGCTAAAAATATCGTGGATACACTGTTCATCGGTGAAACACACCGGTCACCAATCATTTTTACCGGTGGTGTATCTAAAAACCAGTCTGTTGCCAAGCATATCAGCGCTTTAATCGGAAAAGATGTGGTTGTAAATAATATGTCTCATCTGTTCGGCGCGATCGGTGCCGGATTAAGCCTTATGGCTGAATGGCAGGGGCAAAAACCACTGAAAATCCAATCCGCCGAAGAAATACTGACTCACAATATCACCAAAAAAAAATACTTTCATAGGCCATTATCCCTTATTTTGACAAATTATCCTGACTTTAATACTGCTGAATCTTATGTTTATCCCGATTATCTTTCTGATAAACAGCACCGGGTAGAAGTGGATATTTATGAAGCGTTATCACCGGGAGACACATATGATGTCTATTTGGGATTGGATATCGGTTCCACCAGTACAAAAGCAGTATTGCTTGACCACAAAAGGACGGTTTTAGCCGGATACTATACTTATACCGCCGGTCGACCGATTGAAGCGGTACAGAACCTGTTTGCCGCAATTGATGATGTGATCCAAAAAAAGGGGATCCATTTTAATATTACCGCTGCCGGTACCACAGGCTCGGGGCGAAAGTTAGCCGGAAAAATCATCGGATCTGATCTGGTGATCGATGAAATCACCGCCCATGCCAAGGCAGCATGCGCACTTAACCCAAACGTCGATACCATCATCGAAATCGGTGGACAAGACTCGAAATTCACCACTTTAAAAAACCAACGGGTCACATTCTCTATCATGAACACAGTATGTGCCGCCGGCACCGGCAGCTTTATCGAAGAGCAGGCCAAAAAACTGGGATGCCCGCTATCCGACTATTCGGCCCGCACCGAAAATCAACGGGCGCCTATTTCCAGTGACCGCTGCACAGTGTTCATGGAAAGGGATCTGAACCATCTGCTATCCGAAGGATACAGTGTTGATGAGGTCTTGGCCTCCGTGCTTCATGCCATTTGCGAAAACTACCTCACCAAGGTGGCCATTGAAAACAGCATTGGTAAGACCGTGTTTTTCCAGGGTGCCACTGCCAAAAACCGAGCTTTAGTTGCGGCTTTTGAGCAACGGCTCCGGAAACCGATCCACGTATCACGATATTGTCATTTAACCGGCGCAATTGGCACAGCGTTAATGCTCGCTGAGCAGGCAAAGTTACAGTCACAATTCAGAGGTATCAATCTTTACAAAAAAAAGATTCCGGTCACCTCTGAAGTCTGCGAACTATGCACGAACCACTGCAAAATAACAGTGGCGCATTTACACGATACGCCTGTGGCTTATGGTTTTTTATGCGGTCGTGATTATGAAACCAAAAAATTTATCAACAACAATCGTTCCGGTTTTGATCTGCTAAAAGAACGTAAAAAAGCCTTTATTGAAAAGAAAACAAAAAATAAACAATTGACCATAGGAATCCCGGCGGCACTGCATCTATATGAAGACCTGCCCTTATGGCAAAAATTTTTTAAGTTGTTAAACATCAAAACAATTACCAGTGCTCCCTGTCATGATGCTCTTAAAAAAGGGAAACACCTGACCGGCGCTGAATTTTGTGCGCCGATGACCGCCTGGCACGGTCATGTCAATTATTTACTGGAAATGGCTGATAAATCAGATATAACCGGTGCCCCTTATTACATCTTTTTACCGGTTTACCTGGAAAAAAAAGCCGGCGAAAAAGGTGTTCGCCGGCAGTATTGCTACTACACACAATATTCGACTCCTTTGGCAATGAGTATTGGCGGAGAAAAACAAAGGAACCGATTCTTAACGCCATTGGTGAATTATCTGTACAATACCTATTATACAAAAATACAGTTGTATCGGATTCTGAAACCGATTGTAACAGGCAGTCTCAGCTTCTTCGAGGTAGCAGCCGCCTATGATCAGGCCATAGAGTTTAAACAAGCCGGAATACATAATCTTAAAACGATCTATCAGAAAGAATCGCAAACAGCAGGCGATATTAATGTTGTGTTATTGGGACGTCCCTATACCATACTATCTAAATCTATGAATAAAGGAATTCCAAACATATTCGCTGCTTTAGGTATTCGAACGTTTTCCCATGACATGCTTTCGCCGGATAAAGAGGATTTTGAAGCCATTGAACCACTTCTCAACGAGTTGCCCTGGCATTATGCTTCCGAGATATTAAGAGCCGCCGAAAAAACCGCCCGGACTCCCGGCGCATATCCGGTATTGGTCACTTCTTTTAAATGTTCGCCGGATTCATTTATCACAGAATATTTTAAGAAGATTATGGAAGCCCACGATAAACCGTATTTAATCCTTCAGTTGGATGAGCACGATTCCAGTATCGGGTATGAAACCCGCATTGAGGCAGGAATCCGATCTTTTCAAAACCATTGGTCCGAAAGCAAGGTCATGCAAGAAGCCAAGCCTGTATCATATCCATCGTCACTGCTGCCGCGGACCGAAACACAACTAACCGGTAAGACCTTAATTATTCCCAACTGGGATAATATCTCTCTGAAACTGATAGTGGCCAACCTCAGAAACAGCGGCATTGATGCCCGTGTGCTGGAAGAAACCGAAACCAGCATCCAAAAAAGCCTGCGGTATAATACCGGCCAGTGTATTCCACTCAACATCATCGCTCAAGAATTCATCGATTATGTTAAAAAGCATAACCTGGACCCAGCCAAAACCATACTATGGAATGTTGATTCCACACTGGCCTGTAATTTGCGTTTGTATCCCCATCACATCCGCACCATCCTTCATGCGTATGGTCATGGTATGGAAAAGGCCGGTGTTTATAAAGGCGCCCTTTCGTTTGCGGATATCTCTCTTAAGCTGGCCATCAATACTTATTTCGCGTATATGTTCGGCGGAATGCTCCGCAAGATGGGCTGCAAAATCCGGCCCTATGAAATAAAGCCCGGGATAACAGACCGAACGATCCGAAAAAGTATCAAGATCCTGTCAGATGCTTTTTACGGTAAAATCTCAAAGGAAGATGCCGTGGCTATAGTTGTAGATCTTTTTGAGAAAATTGAAACAAAACCGGGAAGAAACCGTCCCAAGGTGGCAATTTTCGGCGATTTGTATCTGCGAGACAATGAAGTGATGAACCAGGATTTAATCCGGTTTATTGAAAGAAACGGAGGCGAAGTCATTACCACTCCTTATAGTTCATATGCAAAGATGGTCGCCAACCAATATTTGCGCAAATGGTTTATTGAAGGCCAATATTTAAACGTACTCACCAACAAAGCCCTGGTGGCCACGATCAGTCAATTGGAAAAAGTATATGCCAAATATTTTGGACGCATTTTAAAAGAGTCGGAACCTGAATACAATGAATCCGCCGAGAAAATTTTGTCCTGTTATAATATCCGCATTGAAAACACCGGCGAATCCATGGATAACATTATGAAAATCTATTATTTGACCAAACTTCATCCCGACATTTCTCTGTTTGTGCAAGTCAGCCCGGCGTTTTGCTGTCCAGCCTTGATAACTGAGGCGATGGCAAAGGATATTAAAACGATTACCGGCATTCCTGTTGTCTCCATCACTTACGATGGTACCCACAGCAATAAAAACGACGTCATCATCCCCTATTTAAATTATTCGAGCAAAATCAATAAAACCGAAACGCTTTATATGAATTATTGAAAACGAAGTACTTGTCCGAATTTAGGGCGATTTGATTCCACTGAACACACAAGTATGAAGGCCTTCAAGATAAAAAGATAAAGAAACAAGGCAACACATGAAAATAGTTCTGGCAACCTTTGGTTCGCGCGGCGATGTTCAACCTATGATAGCCCTCACATTAGCCCTGAAAGCGGCTGGACACGAAGTTCTTTTAGCCGGACCCCCTGAAAAGTCGGAGTGGGTTAAGCAGACAGGATGCCCCTTTTATCCTCTGGGCGGGGATGTTACAGCTTTCATCGATGGGATGGAAAATGCCCATTCGTTCCATTCCGGTATTCGTTTTATTTATTATGTCCGTAAAGAACTGATTTCCCAATTCGAAATTTTTAGTAAAATCATCGCCGGGGCAGATTTGGTTATAGGTGCATCTTTGGTATTCGGTTTATCCACTGTGGCCGAATTGATGGGAATTGAGTACCGCTATATCGCATTTACACCACAGCTTTTACCCTCCGGTTATTCTCCCTTCATGGCTTTCAAACATCATGGGCTTCCCAAATGGTATAACCGAATGACCTGGAAAATTGCCAGGATGTTTGATAAGTTCAATTTAACCCGGCTGATTAATAATAAGCGTAAGGAACTCGGATTAAAACCCGTTCAAGATGCCTGGCTTCATATTTTGGGCAAAAAGGTAATAGTGGCTTCTGACAGGGTTATTGCCCAGGTTCCACAGGACGTCGATCTCGCCTTTACTCAAACCGGCTATTTGCATTTGGACCAGCAGGATCAACATCTTCCGGAATTAAAAGAGTTCTTAAGGGATGGCCCGGCTCCTGTTTTTGCGGGTTTCGGAAGCATGCCAAAGCAGGATCAAGCCAGGCTTATCCCAATGATTGTACAAGCCGCACGATCAACTGGACAACGAGTCATTATTTGTAAGTTTTGGGACGAGCCATCCGAATTTTCAAATTCAAATGATGTCTTCTTTATCAGGAGATATCCGCATTTAAAACTTTTCCCCAATATGGCAGCGGTGATACATCACGGTGGGGCAGGAACCACCGCAACCACCGCAATCAGCGGTATTCCTCAAATCATCGTCCCTCATATACTTGATCAATATTATTGGGGGCATCAGGTGTATCAATCCCATCTTGGCCCAAAACCCATATGGCGATCAAAGCTAACACCACAAAAACTTTCAGCAGCTATCCAAGAATGCCTATCGAATGATCTGATAATTCAAAAAGCCA
>JAUWMJ010000306.1 GCA_030613225.1 Desulfobacterales bacterium | reverse complement strand
TTGACGCATTCCCCGCAGCTTGTGCACTTTGAAAGGTCAACAAAGCGCGGCTGCTGCCGCACCCTGGCAGAAAAACGTCCTGGTTCACCTTCAAGACCCAGAATTTCGGTATTCATTAAGAGCTCTATGTTCAGATGCCGGCCGACCTCGACCAGTTTGGGTGAAATAATTCACATGGTACAGTCATTGGTAGGAAAGGTCTTATCGAGTTGAGACATCATTCCGCCTATGGCCGAAGATTTCTCGACAAGATAGACATAATAGCCGGAATTGGCAAGATCGAGGGCGGACTGCATACCGGCAATACCGCCGCCAACAACCATGACTGAACCGAAGATTTCTTTTCCGCTCTTTTCATTCTCCATCTTTATTATCCTTAAATCCTTTCAAGAAACCCTTTCAAGTATTTGGGGAAGTTTCTGTTCCCATCCGATTGTGGATAGAAGAACGCCGCTGAATCCTTCCTTTTTTAAGGTGGCTACCATTTCAGATGCAATAAGAGTACACTCTCGCACTTTATCAGCCGATTTTTGGATCCGGGTTATCAGGGAATCAGAGATATAAACATTATCCACGTTACGAGCCATATAACGGGCCATACCCAGTGATTTAAGCAGCAAGACAGTGGGAATGATTTTTGTTTTCCCAGGGTCTATCCTTTTAAGAAAAGGCTGTATGGCGGAAAGATCAAATAAAGGCGGGGTTATGAAGAATTGGGCGCCTGCTTCAATCTTTTTGTTCATCTCCTCAAGCACCAACTCAGGGGACTTCCCTTTTGCGCCTGCATCAACCGTGGAACCTACAAGAAATTGCGGAGAACCTGAAAGATCTATACCTGCCATATCTTTTCCCTGCTGAAGCCCTGTGATCGTTCGCAGCAGTTCCGGCAAATCGATGTCATAAACCGATCTTGCCTGGTGGTGATCTCCAAAGCTGGTGTCTTCTCCTTTAACTGCCATTACATTGGTAATGCCACAGCCAAATGCTGCAAGAAGATCCGCCTGGAGTGCGATCCTGTTCCTGTCCCGGCAATTGAGCTGTATTACCGTTTCCATTCCCTTTGCCTGCAAAATCATGGCACCACCCAGGGAGCTCATCCGCATGACAGCGTTACTCATTTCCGGTACCACAAAAGCATCCACTTCACCTTTAACCCTCTGAGCATTGGCAACCATCCCGGAGACATCTACCCCCTTGGGTGGCTCCATTTCCGCAAGGATGGCAAATTCTCCCGCATCAAATTTGTTTTTTAAATGCATAAGTTTACCTCCGGCTTTTTTATCTTTGTCTGCTTATTCTGTCTTTACAGCAACTTCTATGCCGGTTGGACATAAAAGGGGGAAATATTTAATATATATTAATATTTTTAATATATTACGCTTGGCAAGTTTTGATTTGAAAATATTTATTTATAAATAAATTAACCCGGCTATTGTGCCAATTTGGCATATGTGTTAAGGAAACCATTTAAATTCAACAGTGTTATAAAAACTATGCCATTATGGAATAGTCTATATTGGATAGTTTAGCTGATAGCTGATAGCTCATAGCTGATAGCTCATAACTGATAGTTCTGCCCCGCTGCAAGCGGGATAAATGATTAAAAATCCTTTTTTCCTATGAGCTATGAGCTGTGAGCTATCAGCTGCTGTTATGAGCTATCAGCTATGAGCTCTCCAGAGGTCTGTAAAAAAATGGATAACAGCATAATTATAGTTGATGATGATCCGGATTTTCTTGAGATATTAAAAGAAAAGCTAATCAGAACCGGTTATAAAAATGTACGCACCGAAGATGATTCGATAAAGGTTGCCTCCCTTTTTGAAAGGGGAGAAGTCTTTGACGTTGCTTTGATAGATATGACCATGCCGGACATGGATGGAATCCAGCTTCTTGAACTGATTAAAAACACTTCGCCCGGCACTGAATGTATCATGGTAACTGCGGTAAACGATGCCAGGGTAGCAGTGGACTGCCTGAAAAAGGGGGCTTACGATTATCTTGTAAAGCCGATTGCAAGAGAAGATCTTGCCCTGTCGATACACCGTGCCCTGGAAAGAAAGCGCCTTCTTGATATTCTGGATGTTAAGAAAAAGGCTTCCCTGCCAAAACTGATATACGCCGATACTTTTAAACCAATCATCACCCAGTCACATAAGATGCTCAGGATATTAAAGGAAGCGGAACTCCATGCAAGGAGCGATGTTCCGATTTTAATCACAGGTGAAAGCGGCACCGGTAAGGAGCTTTTGGCCAAGGCGATTCACTGTACAAGCCCAAGGTCTAAATTCAAATTTACTCCGGTCAACATGGCCTCTTTGACCAGCGGTCTGTTCGATGCTGAATTTTTCGGACATACAAAAGGAGCCTTTACAGGTGCGGAAAACGGACGTGCAGGTTTTCTGGAGCATACAAACCTGGGGACTCTTTTTTTGGATGAAATCGGCAACCTGCCCCTTGAGCTCCAGGGGAAACTGTTGCGTGTTTTGCAGGACGGAGAATATATGAAGCTGGGCTCAAGCAGTCAGCAGACAGCGGATGTCCGCTTTATCACAGCAACCAATGAAGATCTGGATAAGCTGATGGCAAAAGGAATGTTCCGTAAGGATCTATATTATCGAATCAGGTGCGGATGGCTTCATCTGCCTCCTCTCAGGGAAAGAAAAGAGGATATTCCCCTGCTGGCAAAAAAATTCTTCCAGGAGTATGGCGGCACTTCTGAAAACCAATATATCGAGGAGGAAGCCATTTGCCTGCTTCTGGATTATGACTATCCCGGAAACATCAGGGAGCTTAAGTCGATTATCCAGTCAGCCGTTAACCTGGCACAGGGAAGGCCGATTTCTCCGAACCTTCTGCCTGGTCATCTGAAAAAAAATAAAGCAATATCATCTTTTGCGAATCCATCCGAAAACTCCTCAGTTGCTCCCCTCGCACTGATTGAAAAAAACCATATTCTCGATACCTATAACAATACAGGGCAAAACAAATCCCAAGCAGCCAGACTTCTGGGAATTGGACTGAACACACTTCGAAGAAAACTAAAGTCGTACGGTGTTGAGTAAGCTATGTAGAAAAATTCAACTTTGGTGTCGGAAATTCCTACATCCATTTTAACCCCTTTATAATAAAATGAATAATTCAAATTCTTCAAGAAACAATCATCTTGTCTCTTATCAAACTGTAGAATATTTCCACACCTGCGCCTGATTATTAAAAACCATCCCGCCACACCTTTACTTTAATAAATACAATTTTATTAAATGGTTATCTTCTATTTTTCATTAACTTAACGAACTGGCACGCCCTTTGCTCTATAAAAATCAAAAAGAAAACAAAATCATTCAAATACATCTCAACAAAGGAGAAGGACAATGGTAGAAAAAACAAAAAAAGAGGAAAAGACTCGTAACGGGTACGGTTCATCTTACAGGAAAGGAAAAACTCAAGATCTCGGTGGAAAAAACGAAATAGGGGCTGTTTTAGGCGGTCAGGTATGGATGGTAAAACCGGATGAAAAGGCAAAAATAGTAAATCCCTGTCTTTGGATGCAGGCAGGTGTTGTTAATTTTAAAAACTGTAACAATTTCTATGATTGTACTACCTGCAAATACGATCTGGGAATGGAAAAGAGTGTAGAAAAAGGCAAAAATATAAGCTGGCAGGATGCCATGAGGAGAAGACCTGAACTGGATAGGATTTGCAGGCACAGTCTGACCAACCGTATCGCCAAACGAGCCTGTGCTTATGACTTTGAATGTTCCACGTGCGATTTTGACCAGTTCTTTGAAGACGTCTGGACCACAAAGACAAAAAGCATGCCTATTGAAATGCAGCAGGTCAAAGGATTTGACGTTCCTATGGATTATTTTTTTCATAACGGTCATACCTGGGCACGAATTGAAAGCGGTGGCTATATCCGAATCGGTCTGGATGATTTCGCACTTAAGCTTCTGGGAAAAGCGGATGGTCTTGACCTTCCTCTTATGGGAAAGGAATTTGATCAGGGCAAAGTCGGTTGGGGACTGAAGTGCAAAGAAAATCTAGCTGATGTTCTTTCTCCCGTAGGCGGGGTGATAGTAGAGGTCAATTCAAAGGTCAGAGAAAACCCGGAACTGGCCAACCGCGAACCGTATGAAGATGGCTGGCTCTTCATGGTGCGCAACCCCAATATCAAAAAGACTGTAAAAAAGCTTATGAGGGATGCAGGCAGCTTAAGCTGGATAAACAACGAGGTCGCTACGCTTGAAAATATGATAGAGGATGTGGCCGGTCCCCTGGCGACGGACGGTGGTCTGCTGCAGGAAGATATATACGGAAACCTTCCTGACCTCGGGTGGAAAAATTTGACAAAAACCTTTCTTAAGACCTGATGATTGACAGTGGGCCACTATCTATTGACCACTGACAGCAAAGTTGACGGTTTCGTAAAAAGTCCCAATTCTGTCACTCCGGCGAAAGCCGGAGTCCAGAAGCTATTGAAATGACTGGATTCCGGCTTTCGCCGGAATGAC
>JAUWMJ010000333.1 GCA_030613225.1 Desulfobacterales bacterium | reverse complement strand
GATATTGATTCGCTGCGAAATAATTTCAACAAAATTAAATAGTCCATTCATTTTCGCCTGATCTCTTAAAGGCTATTTTTTTTATTTTAAACATTATGCTTTCAGAAAATAATAAGTTGCTTTGCAACTCATCATTACTATGTGGATCAACGGTATCAAATAGTCTCAATGACTTTTCATATTTTTTAAAATACCATTTTAATATCCAGCTTGGGAATTGCCAATACTTAACATGTTTTCTTAACTCTATGATCATTTTTTCCCCAAGAGGTTTTTCAGGAATTATTCGTTTTTCCCCAGTTAGGTTATCAGTTGTTGTTCCACCATAGCTTATTTCTGAAGCTAAAGTAAGTAATGAATCGGGAGTCCAAAAATTATATGATTCAACAATCAATGAATAAATTTTATCAAGCTTTTCTTTTCGTTGTTTATGCTTTTTCCAGAGATATTGCATTATAACAATAAGAATAGCCGAGCTTGCACCGATAATTGCTGCGGCAAGTTGTGAATCCCAGAAGGATCGTGAAGCTATCGTTTTGTTAAACATTGAAAGGTTGGTGGTTATAGACTCTAACTGCCTTACAACATCATCTATGGAGGATGCAACTGCCTGCAAGGGAATCTCTCTTTCTAATAAATTGAGTTGTTAATAATAACAATTTAATTGTCGTGTCTAACATTAGATATTGATTTGCTGCAAATAAATTGCGATGCTTTGACTACTGCAATAAAACCACAAACATCATTATAGCTATTATTCCAAAAATGGTTGTTGAGCTTATAACGATTCCCAAGATTGAAAAAATCTTCTTCTTTTCTTTTTGAAGTAAACCTATAACTCCTAAACCAATGGCGACTATATCGAAAATAATCCAAATAATATTCATAAACATAAACGTAACAGCAGAGTCTCTAACAAATTGTTCATCAACTCCCGGAGTAAAATATATCCCTATGACTGTGAATATAAACGAGCGTAACATCAATATACCAATTATCAGGGAGATTATGAAGGACACTATTCCCCAAACCGAGTGTTTCAACGCTTTCTTGAATTTTTCTTCAGTATCCATTACCCAATTCCTTCCATTTGGTCTATTTACATGCACCTTGCCACATGGACATAAAATGGTGATTGACTAAAGACATATCTAAATTCATTAAAAAAAGCAAGGAAGGATAGGAAGGAAGGGACAAAGTACAAAATATTAACATATCATAAAAAGGTACCTAAACTTTTAAAACGACCTCAAATTCAATTTTCTGGTCTATATCTTCAGAAATTTACAGTACACATATAGGTACAGAATAAGTCCGTTTTTCTGTATTTTTTTTGGAAAAGTACAAAATGAGGATAAAATGAGGACTGTTTAATAACCCGAAAACATTGCTAAAAGCGACAAGAACCGATTTTAAACTATATTTGGGATAGAAGTACGACTTTATATAATTTCAGATCTCGTAAAATGCTAGGAAAATAGGTCCTTTTTTTGGACATTATCGGGCGTAGTGAAGCCTTTTCGTAGCATAGGTGTCCAATTATTATGCAATCCTGCGTCACATAAGGGCTCGCCGCGATTTTTTAATGATTGATGACGAGGTCTGTATTTACAAATCCTCCGGCTTTAATTTTTTCAAAAGTGTTCCGGTTTTTAAAAGATTTACCCCAATATTTATCATTTCCTTTTTTCCCTTTTCGTACAGCCCGGATAAAGCGTCTGTTACCAGAATAATCCGATAGTCCCGCTCGCTTGCCTCATATATTGAAGTCCTTGGACAGTTGGGAAAATTACAACCGGTAAAAACAAGGGTGGAAATGCCTGACAGCTTAAGGTGGTTTTCCAGAGGAGTTTTGTAAAATGCTCCCCACCGAGGTTTGTAAATTATAACTTCAGAGTCGGATAAGTGCTGAATTCCACCGGAAAGAAGCTTTGAAGAGTCGAGAATAACATTAGAATTTGAAAATAAATCCTTGGCAATCTGACATCCGTCGGAATCCTCGATAAATATTTGCTGCCCGGATTCTACTGCAGCTCTTCTGCAAATATCGACATTACTTCCATCTTTTTTGTAAATCCGGACAATATGAATAATCGGTTTTAAACGGTTTCTGAATGCGTCAATAAGAGATTTCATATTAGGCAAAATCGCTGACGTGCCTGGAATTTCAAGGGGCTGTCCATCCAGAGTGTCGCACTGGGTATCTATGGTTATCAATGCTGTCGATTCGAGATCCGGCTTTATGTAGTTGTCCACAGCTTTTTTCATCCGGTTGCTACCTTTCTGATTTTTTTCAAACCGTACCGGTAATAATCCCTGAATCAGTCGGCCCTTGGAAAGAAAGTCGCCGGATCTCCTTTACACCGGCTTCGGATAGCATGCCGGTTATCTGTTTTTCAGAATAGGACTGACCGTCAGATGTGCCCAGAAACATATTAAGGGAAAAAAGTGCTGGGAAAAGAGGCCCGTCCATTGTGTTGCTTAAAATAAAATCATGGACAATTATCATACCCCCAGGCTCTAAAGCTGAAACAGTTTTTTCTATGATCCTTTGACAATCCTTTTGGCCTTCTCCGTGGAGAATGTGAGATAGCCATGCCACATCATATACACCTTCAATGCCTTCTTTAACATAATTTCCGTCAATAAAATCTATCCGGTCGGTGAGACCGAATTTTTCAATGGTTTTTTCCGCAAAGGGTCTGGTTGTGGAAAGATCATAGACCGTAGCCTTGAGCCCTGGGTTTTTCAGACAATAATGGATGGCATAGGTTCCGGGTCCACCTCCCAGGTCGAGCAGGTGACGTCGCCCGGAAAGATCTATTTTATCCGCCAGCAAAGGAGCCACGCTCATGGCTATATTGAACATTCCCATAAGGAAACTTTCCCGCCACTCAGGACTTGTGTGAGACACTCGCGCTCTGACAGGTGTCCCGGTTTTAACTGCCTGATCCAGCTTGGACCATGAATCCACAAGGTGATGATGATGAGTGATGATATGGCCGATATACCCAGGAGAGTATTTTGAAAGAAAAGTTTTGCCTGCCGGGACGTTGGAAAATTTATCATCTGATTTCTCCAGCAGGTTCATGGCTGTAAGAGCATTGAGCAGCCTAACTGCTCCTTCTTTATTTACATTCAGTTTTCGTGCAATATCGCCCCCTGTAATCCGCTGATCACCTATTGCGGTAAACACGTCAAGCTTAACTGCGGCATGAAGCGTACATGTTGCCCAGTATTGCCCGGATAATTGAAGCAGGCTCCCTGGATTCCATTGCTGTTTTTCCATCTCAGTTCTCCTTTGTTTTGCAGAAAACTTGTAAAAAATATCACCGATGGCTAAGTAGTCCGCCGCAGGCGGACCATATACAAGACGCAGTGGTTTTTCAGAGACGAGGCAATACATGCAGTATGCCGAGTTTCTGAAAAACCGCTGCAACGCAGTAGATGGGACTTTCTACGACGCCATCAAACCCGCCCGCTTTCAGCAAACGAAGAAAGAACCAGCCATGTTTTAACATCAAACTTGATCTTTGAATCTTTGCATAACTCGGACGCTTTTGACGGCGATACAAAAATTGTTGTTATGTCCTCAGAACCTGTATTGCCCTTATTTGACGGTGTTCCATCACATTCGACATAGACCATTGAAACCGATTCGTCCGTCATTCCACTGGAAGAATATACAGGCGGACTTATCTTATTAATGCGGGTTATATCGAGACCCGTCTCCTCTTTCAACTCCCTTAGACAAGTTTGTTGAATTGTTTCCCCCTCATCAACAAGCCCTGCCGGAAAGCCGTATTGATAATCCCCAAGTGGCACCCGGTATTCCTTAATTATAACGAGTTTATCCTTTTTTTTGTGAAAAGGTACGATCACCACCGCATCAGGCATGTCGAACTGTCCTGTTACGCACTTTGGTTTATCAGCCCTGGAAGCGATTTGCCACAATTTTTCAATGCCATTTTGATTTATATATGATATCTCATACAGATTTAGATGCCTGCAATCGGTTATTTTTTGAACATTTTTAATTTTCATTATT